>JBAXGN010000033.1 GCA_037139415.1 Verrucomicrobiota bacterium
ATGCACATATTGTTTTTTGGTTAGCATGTAAAATCTCGATAAACGGTCATATCCAATATTCAATATAGGCAAATATCATGATTTATGGTCATATACGATTTACTTGTATTATGAATATCTCGATATACTGTCGTATCCAATATTGAATATGACCAGAAATACAAATATTCGTTAGTATACAATTTTGTATCAGACCAAATATGTCTGTGAACTATGATATGCAATATTGATGTATATCAAATATCATGATATACATGCATATATAATATTGGATAGCCATGTTTCCGAATTTGACAGGCCGGTTTGGGTTTGGCAGAGTGGCTTCCGAGACTTAGTTAACGGCAGTAACTTTTCCGGTCAGGGCTGCGTGACAGTAGTTTGCCCGGTTAGCGGGCGGTGATGGGCGGCCAATTGACCGGATATGATATGGATGTTTATGAAAGACTTGTCCCGTTTGTTTGAAGTGCCATTTGACGATCCGTACCTCAGTTTGGGCCATTTGTTGGCCTTTGCCACGGATCATTTGCAGCGGATGATTGCCAATAACCCGGCCTCAGCGCTGGATGCGCGCATCGCAGCCACCCAAGACGCGTTGGCGCAAGTGAACACGTTCTTCAGCGAAGACAACACCAGCCTTGGCCTCCGCAAGGGGCAAAAAATGGCCAAGCGGAAGTTCCGCGCCGGTCTGCGGGCCAAAATCGCCAAACTTGCCGGGGCCGTGATGGCTCGGTACGGCCTGCGCACCGCGCTTTACCTGGAATGCTTTCCGCATGGCCGGCGAAACTTCAACAGGTGTACGGATGACCAATTGGGAACCCATCTGGTGGTGCTTCGGGACCGCATCGCGGCCCACGGAACGGACCTCGGCGCGACGGCGGTGGCGGAGGCGGCGGCGCTGGTCGAGGGCTGGGCGTCCATCCATGCGGCCAGCGAACGTGCCACGGGCGCAAAGACCGCGACGCAAGAGGCGAAAAAACTGGCCCGCGAACATCTCCAACTGATGCTGTACCTGAACGTGGTGAAGCTGATGGAGCTGTTCCCCCGCCAGCCGGAGCGCTGCGGGCTCTACCTGCAACAAAGCTTGCTGCATCCGCGCCCGCGCCGGCCCACGTCCGACGCGCCCGCCGCCGCCACGGTGCCGGAGACCATGCCCCTTTCCCCTCAGAACTCCGGCTAGCTATCTTTCATCCCGCGCGGGATGAGCGAAGACGCCCAAAGCCCGCCCGAGCCGGAACCCGGAGGGTTCAAAGAGTGTAGCCGGTTCGGTCGCGAGGGGCACGGGGCGCGACCACCGGAAAACCGCAGAAAAGAAGATGCACCCCGCAGCGGGTGCCAGAGAGGTAGTACAGATAATCCAAGCTCAGCGATGGCGCAGAGCGTCATTCTGGAGCGTGGTTTTGGCCCGGACTGAGTCTTCTCATCAAAGGCACTTTTCCCAGCCCTCGGAATCTTCGCTCCCGAAACTCCCTCCGGTTGATCTTCCAGTGCCAAGATCAACACAGAATGGGTGCCACTGGTCATCGGGGGACCATGCGAGTCCCTTCACCTCGCCCTGATCGACGCGGAGTTGATCGAACCCGTCCCACGAAAGCCGCCGCGTATGCCAGACGATTCCCAGTGAACCCAACCGCACAAGAGCGAGGCCTTGCCAACTGAAGATCCAGCCAGTGGGCTCCTGTACTTCCATTGCTGCGTCAATCGCGGGCAGCAACAGTTGCCCAACCCTTGTGTCTGGATTGACGACCCAAAGATCACCAGCAGCAATGATGACTGCGTCCCGCCCGTTCGGATGCATCCCAGCGAGATTAATTCCTCCAAGCCCCGGCTTGAAGTTGCCGACCCAGGTCCCCACGTCGGTCTTGAACTCCACAACCTTGCCTTCACGTCCAAGTCGCCCCCATTCGACGGGGAATGCCGTTGGCATAGGACCGTAAGCGGGTAAACCGGGAAGTAATGTCAAATGGAACATGGCATTTAAGGCCGACACTCTTCCTGAACGAACCTTTCTTTCCTTCTTCCCGCTGGCGGGTTGGTTATCATGCTGCCGATCATCGGCGGGATGGCCCCGCCGGTCAATGGGAAAACTGCGCAACGGGCCGCCGCCACCTATATATATATTAGGTGGAGCCGCCCAGGTTACGGCTGGGGTTCGGCGGCGGGCGCGGGGGCTGGGCATTCGAGGAAGCGCATCCAGGAGTCGCCGTGGGTCAGGCGCTTGCGCTCGTGCCAGGGCGGGACGAGGGTGAGGGTGTCGCGCTTGGCGTGGCCCAGGACGAACAGGCCGCCGGGGGCCAGGAGGCGCGGGAGGTCGGGATGGTCGAGCGTTTTTTGCGCGAGGGAGCGGGAACGGCTGCCGATGTTTTTCTCGCCGTAAGGCGGATCGGCCATGATGAGGTCAAACTGCACCGCCGAGGCGGCGAGCTGGGGGATGGCGGTGAAGACGTCCTGCACGCGCACTTGCAGGGAGCCGACCGGGAGCCGGGCGGCGTGAAAGTTGTCGCCAATGAACCGGGCGTGCCGGCTGGAGAGTTCGATGCAGAGCGCGTAGCTGGCCCCGCGGCTCAGGCATTCCAGGCTCAGCGCGCCGGTGCCGCCAAAGAGTTCCAGGACGCGCGCGTCGAGCACGCGCCCGCCGAGGCTGTTGAAGACGGCCTGCCGCACGAGGTCGGGCGTGGGGCGGACGTCCAGCCCCTTGGGGACTTTCAAAATGGTGTTGCCCGCGGTGCCGCCAATGATTCGCATAGTTCAGTCGTGCAGGTTGAATACGGTCTTGAAGTTGCCGGGCCGGTCGGTGCGGAAGGCGTGCTCGATGGCGGCGCGGTAGTCGGCCAGGGGGAATTGGCGGCTGACGAGGGGCTTGAGCACCCCCTGCCCGGCGCGCAGGTATTCCAGCGCGAGTTCGATGGTCTTGAGGCGGCGGCCGTCGGGCAGGTTTTCGTAGGCGTAGGCGTAGGTGCTCTGGTGGTGGAGTTCCTTGTACCAGAGGCTCGTCCAATCCACGCCGCTGGGCACGCCCGGCATGCCCACCAGCAGGATCATGCCGCCGGGGCGGGCCAGGCGCATGGCATCGTCGAGGGTGGCGCTCAGGCCGACGCAATCCACGACGACATCCACGCCGCCGAGGACGACGGGTTTGCCGAGTTCGGGCTGGTAGATGCCGCCGGAGCCGCGCAGGTCGCCGGTTTGTTCGAGGACCCATTGGTAGGTCTCGCGCGGGCCGCGCAGGCCAAAGCAGAGGTCGGCGCCCAGGGTGCGGGCCATCTCCGCCTGGTGCGGGAATCGGGCGGTCGCCAGGATGCGCCCGCGCCCGCCGGCCATGCGGTAGGCGTGGATGAGCAGGAGGCCGATGGTGCCGCAGCCCATGACGAGCAGGGTCTGGTCTTCCTGGCGCGGGAGTTTGAGCGCGGCGTGCAGGGAGCAGGCCAGCGGTTCGGCCAGCACGGCTTCCTCATCGCTCAGCCCCTCCGGCACGGCCTGCAATTGGGTGTGATGAGCCACGACGCTGGCGCGGCTCCAGCCGCCGCCGGTGCCGGCGCAAAAGCCGGTCTGGAACCCGGCGGTCATGCTGCCTTTGAGGATGTTCTCGCAGTTGGCGTATTGCCCGCGCGCGCACGGGCGGCAGAGCGGCTTCATCCCGCGCACGGCGCAGCCCAGCGCCGGTTCCAGCACGACGGTCCGGCCCGGCTTCCATTGGGCGGGGACGTCGGGCCCGGCCTCGACGATTTCGGCGACCAGCTCGTGCCCGAGCACGAACGGGGTGGAGACGAAGGGGGAAAAGTAGGGGGTGCCCTTGCAGGCGATGGTGGAGAGGTCCGAGCCGCAGATGCCGCTGAGGCGCGGTTGCAGGCGGACCCATTCACCGTTGGGCAGCGGCGGCGGCGCGAGCCGGGTGAGCCGGATGCAGGAGAGCGCGCCCGTGACTACCGAGGGCCAGCGGCCGGAGGTGTTGCGCACCAGCAGCCAGCGCGGCACGGAACGGATGTATTGAACGGAATCGGCTAGGTCCATGTTTCGGTTTTCCAATTGCGTTGCGCGGCGACGCGCAGCAGGCGGCGGTCCGGGTTCACGGCCACGGGATTCCCGGCGCATTCCATCATGGCCAGGTCGCCAATCGCATCGCCCAGGGCAAACGACTGGGCCAGGTCCATGCCGTTGGCCCGGGCGTGCTGGCGCACGGCGGCGGCCTTTTGCGCGCCGGTGAACGGCTCGCCTTGCAGGCGGCCGGTGAAGCAGCCGTCCTGTTCTTCAAGGGCCGGGGCGAGGCAGTCCGCCTGGAAATCGCGGGCCATCGGTTCCATGAACAGATCGAGGCCGCCGGTGACGAGCACGAGTTTGACGCCCTCGCTTTGCCGCGCGCGAATCCAATCCAGCGCGTGGGGGAACAGCTTGGGCTTGATGCGTTGCTGGTAATAATCCGAGGCCAAGCTGCGGACCTTGGCCACGGAGACGCCGCGATAGTTGGAGTAGATGGCGACGTTGGAGGCGCGGCGGCTGAATTGATCCACGCACCACCACCAGGGAGCGCGCCCGGCCAGGCTGGCCAGCCAGAGCCAATTCCACGGCGGCGCGAGCGTGTGTACCTTCATCCAGACAAGCGGCGTGACGATGGTGGTATCCGTCAAGGTCCCGTCCACATCGCAATACGCGGCGCGGTACACGGAAGAAGAGGATGCATTCACAGCCATAAAAGACGTTGCCGGGCTTGCCATCAGCGGATGGGCGGCAAGTCCGCCAAAGCTTCCACCCGTTCGCGCAGCAACGCGGCTGAACGGCGGTAGAGTTCGGAAGCCGCGACCGTCTCCCGCGCCGACTTGAGCGGCGCAAGGTCCACCGGGGGACCAATCCGTACTTCCACCCGCCCTGGACGCGGAAAACGCCGTCCTTTGGGCCATGCAGCATAGGTGCCCTGCAACCACACCGGCACCAACGGCACATCCAATTCCATCGCCAGCACGCCGATGCCCGGCTTGAACGGCTGTAATTCGCCGGTGATGGTGCGCGTGCCTTCCGGGAAGATCAATAAGGCGCGCCCGCTATCCAAGACCGTCTTGCACACGGCCAGGCTTTCCGCCGCGTTCGCTTCGCGGTCCAGCGGCAGCGCGTTCAGGAAGGTGGTGAAGAACCAGGCTTTGATGCTGGAGTCGAAGAAATAGTCCTTGGCCGCCATGGCGTGCAGCTTCTCGGCGTGCGGCCCGAGCACCTTGCGGATGGCGGGCAAATCCAGGTGGCTGGAGTGGTTGGCGACGATGATGTAGGGGCCGGTCTTGGGCAGGTTTTCGAGCCCGCCGCCGCGCACCCGCACGTGAACATCCATGACCAAGTTGAGGACGGTGTCCCAGGACTTGCGCAATACACGGCGCCCGGCCGTTTGCTGCATGCCCGCCTCCAACACGTCCTTCCGCACATGGGCGCGCTCCCACAGGGCACGTCGGCGTTGCGATTTTGTCTTCAACGCATCACTGCCTACGGCCTCCTTGACGAGCGCGGTGACGTCCTGCACCGTGAAAATACGTGCCTCAGCCTCGCCGGGGAACGTGACGCCAAAACGGACTTCGATCATTTGCAGCAAGTCCACGCGCCCGATGGAATCAATGCCCAGGTCCATCTGCAACTTGTGCGCGGGCGAGATATCGGCGGGAGCAAGGTTGCCGGCCACCCGAGCCACGAGGCGTGCGACTTCAATCTCCACCGCGTTTAAGTCTGTAATCACCTCGGGGGCAGCTACCGTTAAAGCGGCGGTGGCGGGGGCGGTGAATTTCTCCACGACTGCACCGGTATAACGCGCCCGGACTTTGCCGCGCTGCACCTTGAGCGTGGACGTCTTCGGCAACTCTTCGGTTTGAAATTCGACGCGGGCAATCCGCTGGTGGCTTGGCAAATCCCGAGTGCGATGCGCGACTTCGGCAACGATGTTTTCCTTGTTTGCCCCGGCATCCAACACCAGCACGGCGGTCACCTCTTCCCCCTGGCCGTTGCGTCCCGGCAAGCCGACGACGCATAGTTCCTTCACGCCAGAAAGGTTCTTGAGATAATACTCCACATCATCCGGATACACGTTCTTGCCTGCACTGGTGACAATAATATCCTTGAGCCGTCCGGTAATGTGCAAGTAGCCCTCGTGGTCCAGGCGCCCGAGGTCGCCGGTCTTGAACCAGCCGTTTTCCATGACCGCCGCCGTGGCGGCGGGATTGCGCCAATACCCGTGCATGATCGAGGGACCGCGCGCGAGCACCTCGCCGACGTTTTCCTCGTCGCCCAGGTTCTGAATGCTGATCTCCATGCCGGGAATCACTGAGCCAACCGAGCCGGCCTTGGCTCCCACCATGGGATTGACGGTAAGCACCGGCGACGTTTCCGTAAGGCCGTAGCCTTCGCAGATGGTGATGCCGAACCGGCGGAAAAAATGAAATATTTCCGGATCCAACGCCGCCCCGCCGGAAACAAACGCACGCACATGACCGCCGAAGGCATCATGCACTTTGCGAAACATTTTCGGGCGCATCGTGTTGCACCCCACGACTTCGCCAAGCAGGCAGGCCATCTCCCCCGCCTCCAGCGCCACCCGTCCCTTCACCCCCGCTTGCTCAATGCGTAGGCGGATGCCATCCATGAACAGCTTGAAGAGGCGCGGGACGCCGATCATCACCGTGATTTCATTCAGCTTCATGGTGTCCAGGATTTCCTGGCCGCGCAGCACCTCGAGGTGATGCACGGTGGAACCGCCATACATCGGAATAAGGAAACCCGCCGTGAACTCAAACGCATGATGCATGGGCAGGACCGAGAGAAAACGATCACTCTCCAGCGGTTCGAGCACTTCCGCCACCGCCATGGCGTTGGCAATGAAGTTGGAGTGATGCAGCATTACCCCCTTGGGATCGAGGGTGGTCCCGCTGGTGAACAGGATCGAAGCCAGGGTCTCCGCCGATGGTTCCCGCAATGTTCGGTTCGCAACGTCCGCGGCAGTGCCGGGCACCGGCCACTTCTGGCCATCAAACGGGGTTAATCCCGCGAGCAGATTCAGGCATGGCGGCAGACCGTTCCCTTGCCCCAGATGTCCCGCTCCCTGCTTGAAAAGATTAGGTGAAATGAGGATCGCCTTAGCCTCGGTGAACTTGAGAATACGCGCGATCTCGGCGGGTGGCATGGTGCGATCCAATGGCACCACCGTGGCTCCGGCACGGGAAACCGACAAATAGCCGAGCGCCCATTCTGGGCAGTTTTCACCCAGCAACGCCACACGATCCCCGGCGTGCAGATTCAATCGCGCTGCCAGCAGTCTGGCCTGATCTGTGGCACGATCATACATTTCCGCGTAGCTCAACCGCACATGAGCGGGCCCATTCTCGGGATTGGAACGCCGAATCTCAGCCATCGGCTTGTTTCCAAATCGTTCCTTGCCGCGCAACGCCAGTTCCACAATGGTTTGCGGTACACCCCGCACACTCACAATGGCACGCCGCTTTTGTCCCGCCTCCTGCTCTTCCTCCAGCAACTTGCCCTGACCGGCCCCAGTGCGCGGCACCTCTTCCATGCGCAGGATATTCCGCTTGAGACCGGGAATATGCACATCCTGCAAATAATTGCGCCAATGGAACCGGCGGGGGTCAAAATTGAATGCCTCGCGTTCCTCAGGCACCAACGACTGCAGCAGTTCGGCGGCGTGTTCGGTTTCAAACCGGCAATCCAGATTCACATACGGTCCGTAAATATCCACGTAATAGATCAACTGCTCAATCTTGGAGATAATATTCTTCAAGCGAGGCCGCCACTTGCGGGAGCCGGGAACGGGGACGCGATTGACAATGGCCAGCGCCAGTTTGGCCGGGCGTAAATAACGGTTCAGCATCATGCGCCGATAATCGGGCACGCTGCGAAACTTCCATTCCCCAAGGATAATGGGCTTGCCGGCACGATCCGTGAACGGGTGTTTAACAAAGTAATCCCGGACGTTTTCGTAAAGGCTTTCAAACCAAAGCGGATTCTTGCTGGAACTGGCAACCGTGAACAGATCGAAGCCACCCGGTATCCGGGCGATATGCGCGCTGGCGGCGAGGATACCATTTACCACGAAATCCGCCGGGATAATGTCCAACACGATCTTAAGACTGGCGGGAAAATCGGGCAACCGCCCTTTGCCAAAGCCGATGATGATCGGGTCCGCCATGCGCAAACCATCCAGCCAGCCAGGTTCTGGCTCGCGCAGCGAGGATTCGATGATGGAAGGGCGTACGATGACCGTCGGGATACGGCCATGATTCTGGTAAATCAACTGTTCGCCGAGGAACTTGGTGAACGTATAAGTGTCATTCCAGCCAAACTGCTGAGAACGTTTCATGCCGGCGACCACCAAGCGGGCATTGAGCAAATCGCGCGATTCATCGCTCTTGACCTCCCATCCCTGGCGTTTGATTTCCTGCTGGCACTCGGCTTTGACTTCCTCGACCAACCGGTTCAAGTACGCAATTTCCTCGACGACCTCAAAGCGCTCCGGGCGTGGTGAGCCAGGGGGCATTTGTGCGTGGATGGCCTCCAATGGGGTGAGCAATTTTTCCGGCACATTGCCGGTTCGCATACCACTTACATACGCGGTGGAGACGTGAACGTAGATGGCATTGGCTGCCCTGGCCAATTCCAGGAGCCGCATGGGGCCCATGGTATTCAGGCTTAACGCCAAATCCAGCCGCTCATCAAATACCACCGTGGCCGCACTGTTAATGATGACGTGAATCTTCCCGGCCAACTCGGCATAGGCCTTTTCATCGAGCCCCAGTCGCTCCATGGTCAGGTCGCCCGTGATGCACGTGATCTTCTCTTCACAAAAACGCTCAAAATCTTCGCCGAACTTCTCGCGCAGCCGGCCAAAAGCACTATTGCGCAGGATTTCCTCATGCAACCGTTCACGCGCGTCCACGCGTGAACCGTCAGGCTTGAGGCGCGGGCGGATAAGCAGGTGGATGCCGCCAATATCCGGCAGGTCATGGAGCACTTTTTCCATGACAGCCTTGGCCAAAAAGCCGGTCGAGCCGGTGAGCAATACATGCTTGCCGGCAAAAAATCGGCGAATGGATAGCGGTTCGTTAATGTTGTTCACAACTCACGTACTCCAATGGTGCCACAAACAACCCATCCATGGCAACATCGGCAACTGCTTCAAGACTAGGTTCATTCGGGAAATAAATGCAAGCCGAGTAATGGGAAAAAATGCCATGTCACTAATCACAGGGTTGCGTCCAAGCTGGCGCGGAAGCGACGACACGCCACAGTAATATCGTCGGCGTTCAAGATGGCCGAAACGACGCAGATTCGACGCGCTCCGGCAGCCAGAACTTCGGGCAGATTGGTCAATTGAATGCCGCCGATGGCAAACCATGGAATGGGAACCTGCTTGGCCGCCCAACGTACATAATCCAACGTCACTGGTTTCGCGGCAGGCTTGGTGCCGGTGGCGTAAACCGGACCAATGGCGATATAATCCGGTGCGGCCTGCAAGGCGCGGAGCGCCTGGTCCGGCTGATGGGTACTCAAGCCCAGCCTAAAATGTGAGGGGGAAGGCAATGCTTGAAGTAAGTCATGTTTGTGCCGGTAGCCGGTATCGAAGAAATCTTCCTGTCCCAGATGGCAGCACTCGGCACCCAATTCGGCGGCGAGCTGAGGGTAGTCGTTGATGACCAGGGGCACACCGGCAGCGCGGGTTACCGGCAGAATTGCCTCCGCCAACCGGCGCACCTGGTCTGCCGTTTCATTCTTTGCCCGCAATTGGATGATATCCGAGCCGCCCTCGCATAATTGCCGGGCAACGTCCACCGGAGTGCGACCATGCAGAAAGGCCGTATCCACAAAGGTGTAGAGATGACATTCGTGAATGGCTTTCATGAGCGCAAGGGAGGTGGCCATTCCCCCATCACTTCAGGCTTGTTCTTCCAACAAGTCCCGACGGGCGCCATTCAGCAGTTGCTCAATGAAACTGGTGGTATAAACCCCGCGACGGAAATTCGGATCCTGCAAAATAGCCTGCTCAAAGGGGATCGTCGTCTTGATGCCGGTAATCATGAATTCACTTAGGGCACGGCTCATCCGATCCATGGCTTCACGGCGGTCCTTGCCGTAAGTAATCAGTTTACCGATCATGGAATCATAATGCGGCGGGATCGTATAGCCGGCATAAGCATGACTATCCAAACGGACCCCGCGTCCACCCGGAGAATAGTACATTTCAATCCGGCCCGGAGAAGGACGGAAGTCATCAAACGGGTCCTCGGCATTAATGCGGCATTCGATCGAATGACCATGCATGGTCACGTCCGAAATTTTCAGCGGCTCACCCAAGGCCAGCAAAATTTGCTGTCGAACGAGATCCACGCCCGTGACTTCCTCGGTAATCGGGTGTTCCACCTGGATGCGTTTATTAACCTCCAGAAAGTAAAAACTGCCATCCTCCGCCACCACGAATTCAACCGTGCCAGCATTGGTATAACCAGCAGCCTCCCCAATCTTGATGGCGGCTTTGCAGAGTTTTTTCCGTAAATCCTTAAACTTATTTTCGATAAAAGGGGAAGGGGTTTCCTCAATTAATTTCTGGTTACGCCGTTGAATGGAACAATCCCGCTCTCCCAGATGAATCACTTTACCTCGGTTATCGCCCAAAATCTGAATCTCAATATGGCGGGGATTATCAATAAACTTCTCAATATAGACACCGCCATTGCCAAAAGCTTTTTCCGCCTCCACTTTCGCCGTGTGAAACCCTTTGATCAAGGTCATGTCATTGTGGACCAACCGCATGCCACGTCCGCCTCCGCCAGCGATGGCCTTGATCAGAACCGGGTAGCCGATCTTCTGCGCAATATGAATTGCCTCTTGCTCCGTTTCCACCAAACCTTCTGATCCAGGCGGAATTGGAACCCCAACCTTTTTCGCCAATGCCCGGCTTACCGCCTTATCGCTCAAGGCATTAAGTGCTTTTGAACTGGGGCCGATAAACCGGATATTGCAGTTTTCGCAGACATCCGCAAAGTGTGCATTTTCAGATAAAAATCCATAACCGGGGTGAATGGCATCCACATCGGTAATTTCAGCGGCGGAAATAAGGCGGTCTACGCGCAAATAACTCTCACTGGAAGCACCTTTGCCAATGCAGATCGCCTCGTCCGCAAGTTGCACATGCATGGAGTTGGCGTCTGGTTCGGAATAGACCGCGACCGTGCGCACGTTCAGTTCTTTGCAGGCGCGAATGATGCGGACCGCAATTTCACCGCGATTGGCGATTAAAATCTTCTCAAACATGATGTGAAAGGCATTACTACGCTACAGCCAATCCCCAGTCCAATACCGAATGGAATGGCAAACGACTTATGATAAACGATTTATAAAGGGCGAATCTTAAACAGCGGTTGCCCGAATTCAACCGGCTTGGAATTCTCCACCAGCACGGCGGTGATCACTCCGCGCACTTCCGCCTTAATCTCATTCATAACCTTCATGGCCTCAATAATGCACACGACGGTGTCAGGGTTGACTTCGGAGCCGATATCCACGTAAGAAGAGGACTCTGGTGAAGGAGCACGATATAGGGTGCCAATCATCGGCGATTTGATTTCTGTTTCATTGGCATTAGCTGCTCCCGATGCGGGAGCCGAGGTGGCAGGTGAAGCCAGCGGAGCTACATTCTGAGGAGCCGGTGCATAAACCGTCATTCCCTGCCCGTCATCCATGACCGTCGTCCCCCCATTGCCTCGTTTCAGTTTAATTTTAAATTCCTGACCTTTTTCCAACTCGAACTCGCTAATTGAGTTCTTTTTCATCAGGTCAATAATTGCTTTTATGTCTTTTAGGTCCACAGAGCCCTCCAGGTGGTGATTATGGTTTTAGATGGAATCCGAGCTAACAAACGAGGTTATGTCCCTTGCCATCACAAGGGCCACTTGCTGATAAAAACACGCCAAAAAAAATCTCAAACTATGCACTTTGTTGCTCAATCGTAATATACAGTTTTCAATACACTACCGCTCACGGTTCACCAACACTACGAATGGGAGAATATCGGGTGTTTACCAAACCGTCAAGCTAGTTTTTTTCTTAAAAAAATGCCAGTTATCACCGAATGGAAGCCAAATAATCTGAAAAAAAGCCTAAAAATGACTAAGCTTTAACATTAACGGCGGCTTCCAATGCTAAAACATACGAAAATGCCCCAAAACCGCTAATTTGCCCCTTGCAGACGGGTGCTATCAGGGAGCGATGACGAAACTCTTCACGGGAATAAACGTTTGAAAGATGAATTTCAATGGTGGTTATACCCACGGCTGCGATAGCGTCCCTCAATGCAACGCTGGTGTGAGTATAGGCGGCAGCATTTAATACGATGACATCAAAATTACCCTTGGCCTCCTGTATCCAAGTGACCAGCTCGCCTTCCAGATTGGATTGCCTGAAATCAATTTCCATCTTAAGCGCTTTGGCTCGTTTACGGACCATGGCTTCAATATCCGCCAGTGTCGTCTGGCCGTAGATTTGGGGTTCCCGGCTACCCAGCAGATTCAAGTTTGGTCCATTTAGGAATAATGCTTTCATGAATGGGGGGGTAATTTAATAGATTTTCCCTGATTTGTCACGCAGAATTCACAAAAAACAGGAAAATTGTGGTAACGACTTGTATTTTTTCAAGGTTTGTCGAGACTTGCGCAAACATGATTTATGATTCCCAAGGAATGGCTGCGAAAAATTCGCCGACTTGAGCTGCGCACCACGCTGTTGGTGGAAACCCTGATGGCTGGCCAATACCGGTCGGCATTCAAAGGGCGCGGCATGGACTTTGACGAGGTGCGACCATACGAACCGGGCGATGATGTACGCCGGATAGACTGGAACGTCACGGCCCGAACGGGGGTGGTTCACATAAAAAAGTACGTCGAAGAGCGTGCTTTGACCGTGCTGCTGTTGGTGGACGTCAGTGCCTCCGGCCAAACCGGGTCCCTCAGGCAGAGCAAACGGGAAACGGCGGCGGAATTGGCAGCGATTTTGGGGTTTAGCGCGGTGCTCAACAATGACCGGGTTGGCCTGCTGCTATTCACGGAGCAGACCGAGCGCTATTTGAGCCCGCGAAAAAGCCGTCAGCACGTCCTGGCCATCATTGACTTGATCCTGACCCACCAACCCAAACGGCGCGGGACGAATCTAACTGGCGCCCTTAACCGTGTCTATCATGCGCATTCGCGTAAAGCGGTCATCTTTTTGCTTTCCGACTTTATGGATCAAGGGTACGAACGCGCCTTGAAAGTGGTGGGGCGCAAACACGATTTGATCGGCGTCCCCATCATTGACCCCAGCGAGGAGGCATTGCCAAATGTTGGTTGGATTGCCTTTGAAGATTCTGAAACCGGTGAAGTGGTGGAAATCAACACAGCGGACCCCAAAGCCCGCGCCATCTTCGCCGAAAACGCCGGTCGCCGACGGGAGAGCATTCGCCAGGCGTTGCAGCGAGCGGGGCTGGATCAAATCGTCGTAGAATTGGATCAGCCATACCTGCAAGCACTGGCCCGTTTTTTCCATCTGCGCCATCACCGCCTGCATCCATGAAGACGCCCGGTTCAAGATTTGGAAAGAAAGCTCTCATCAAAGCCATGTTCACCACTGTTGGGATCGCGTTATTCGTCATCCTCCTGCTATTAGCTGGCTGCCAGCGGCGTCTGATTTACCATCCGCGTGCATACCCGACGGATTTTCGCGCCCACCTTCCGAATGGCATGGTGGAACTTGCGTTTGAAACCGCTTCAGGCCGGCAGACCGCGTTTTACCTGGCCGCCAATGGCAACCCTTCAAAGATGCCGGCGAATGTTTGGGTGTGTTTTCATGGCAATGCCGCCACAGCACTGCACTGGCTGAATACGGTGGGCAAAGTCCGTTCGCGGGACGTGGGTTTTCTGCTTGTGGACTACCCTGGTTATGGTGTCAGCGCCGGACATCCCACCCGTGACTCAATCGCTGAAGCAGCGGAGGGAGCATATCAAGCGTTGGCACGCCACTATCAGGTTCCCAGCGCAGAACTCGACAAAGGCGTCAGTGTTTTGGCGTTTTCGATTGGCACGGCAGCCGGGTTGGATTTTGCTGGGCATCATCCGGTCAAGCAGGTGGTCTTGCTTGCCCCCTTCACCAGCTTGATGGACATGGCTCGACGCATTATTGGTTGGCCACTTTGCCTCGCGTTATTAGACCGGTTTGACAATAGTGCCCGATTAGACGAGCTTGCTGCTCGAACCACACCTCCCCGACTCCATCTATTCCATGGCGGGGAGGACGAGGTGGTGCCAGTCAGCATGGGAAAGTCGCTGGCCAAGAAGCATCCGACAATGATAGAGTTTCATGCCTATTCTGGCACTGGACACAATACCCTGCTGGAAACCGTGGAAAGTGACCTGCTACCGGTGTTGTCGGGAGAGGGGCACACCCTTCCGCCATCTAAATAATCACAGCCCGTAAGGATTGAGATTTGGTCGCCCGATGGACGACGTGTCGGTGGTGGATAACTTTTGTAAAATATTCGTTCACGCCTATTGCATTCTGGTCTGGCATTTTTTATTGTGCGGCTGGTTTAATCGTAACATGAGTGAACAGAATACAACCGCGAACGGCTGGGACGTCCAAGCCGCCCGCAATTTGTACAATATCCAACGCTGGGGCATTAAGTATTATGACATCAATGATGAGGGTCATGTGGTGGCCATGCCTCTGCATGAGGCTGGCGCGCGGGTGGATTTGACCGATGTGGTCGAAGAAGCCAAAGGGCGCGGGCTGCGTTTTCCGCTATTGATCCGCTTCCAGGACATTCTGCGACACCGGGTGGAGACGTTAAATGAGGCGTTTCGCGCTTCCATCAGGGAATTTAATTACGAGGGACATTATCGGGGCGTATTTCCCATCAAGGTGAATCAGTTGCGCGAGGTGGTCGAGGAAATCCTGGATGCCGGCAAGCCATACCAGTTTGGCTTGGAAGTGGGTAGCAAGCCGGAGTTGTATGCGGGTCTGGCGCTGCAAAGCCAACCCGGTAATTTGATCATCTGCAATGGGTATAAAGATCCCGGTGTCATCCGGATGGCACTGTTGGGGACCAAACTGGGCAAGACCATCATTCTGGTGGTGGAAAAGTTGGAAGAACTCCGGCAGATCATCACCGTGTCCAAGCAATTCGGGGTGGAACCACTGATTGGTATCCGGGCACGGCTTTCCGCCAAAGGGGCGGGGAAGTGGGCAGACAGCGGCGGCGAGAACGCCAAGTTTGGTCTCAGCACCGCCGAGATTCTGGCCGCCACGGATATGTTGAAAGCGGAAAACTTGCAGCATTGCCTCAAATTAATCCATTTTCACATTGGCTCACAAGTACCCGATATTATCACGGTGAAAAAGGCGGTGCAGGAGGCATCCCGGTTCTACGGCAAACTTTATAAAATGGGGTTCCCCATCCAGTATCTGGATGTGGGTGGCGGGTTGGGGGTGGATTATGACGGTAGCCGCTCCGTTTTTGACAGTTCCACCAACTATACGCTCCTGGAATACACCAACGACGTGGTCTATTATATAGCCGACGTATGCAGTATCGAGGGGGTGCCGCACCCGGATATCGTGAGTGAGAGCGGACGTGCCATTGTCGCGCATCACAGCGTGCTGATTGTGGAAGTTTTTGGCGCGATTGAAAAAGTAAGGAGCGGCAGCCAGTTCATCTACGAGGAGGATGAACATCCTTTGGTCAAAGAACTTCTGGATATCCGGCAAAATTTCACCAAATTGAACAAGTTGGAAGTCTTTCACGACGCGCTCGAACGCAAAGAAGACGCGCATCACATGTTCACCCTCGGTCTGCTGGATTTGCAGGATAAGGCGAAAATCGAAAGTCTCTACTGGGAAATCAGCACTGGAGTGGTGCAGAGTTTTCGCGGCCAAGCCTATATTCCAGAGGAAATCCGCAAATTGGGAGACAGCCTGGCTGACCAGTATCTTTGCAACTTTTCCGTATTCCAATCTCTGCTGGATCACTGGGCCTTGGGTCAGCTATTCCCCATCATGCCCATCAGCCGGCTGCTGGAAAGGCCAACGCGGGAGGCTACCCTCGTGGATATCACGTGCGACTCAGACGGCCAGATTAACAAATTCATTGATCTGCGTGATGTGCGGGAAACTCTGCCTCTACACCCGCTCCTCACCAATGGCAATGGCGCACAGGAGCCATATTATCTGGGCTTTTTCCTCATGGGCGCTTACCAGGACATTATGGGGGATTTGCATAACTTGTTTGGACGTGTAAACGAAGTGCATGTCTTTCTCGATCCTGATGAGCCGGCTGGCTACTACATTGAGGAAATCATCGAAGGCAATACCATTGTCCAAGCGCTGTCCGCTGTTCAATACGATGAACACGAACTGAAACGCCGGATGAAAGCGCAGATGGATGAGGCGATCAAATCCGACCGGCTGAAACCATCCGAAGCCATGCGCCTCTTGGATGAATACGAACGCGGCTTAAAAGAATACACCTATCTGACATTTTAAGTGGTCGTCGCGTACTGACCAATACCGCTTTTACAACTCACGCTTTATGGACCATGCCGGAACCCGCTCCTTCACCTGAATTGCTGCGCGATCTGGGCCGGTTATTGCGAGGGCTCTCAGCGCTGTTCTGGGGATTGCCGGTTTCGCTCGTGACCTGCGTGCATGTGGCGTTAAAAAACCGGTTGGAGGCACAAACCTCTGATTTTATCCTGCCGATCATCGTCAACGGGGTATTGTTGTATGGCACCTGGCAAATTGGGTATTTTCACCGGCAAGAACGCATCTGGTTGGCGAGTGTGGATCGCGTCCGCATGTTGGCAATGGTGCTGACTGGCTTGTCGCCTTTCCTTTTCTGGCACACCGAAGTGCCTGATGCCAATGTGTTCTATCTCGCCACCTTGCTGCTGGCGGCGTTTGGGCTGCTGTTTCTATATTATTTAAACCATGTGATGCTGCGCCTGGCCATGATGCTGCCCGATCAAGGGTTACAGCAGGAAACCCGCTTGTTCACCCAATTGAATCAATACTTGCTCGTAGCCATTCCCTTCAGCCTTTCGCTACTCTCCATGGTGGTCGCGTTGGTTCAATCTGGTCAACTGCCATCCCACTGGATGCGAGTGCTACAACAACCCCAGTCTGCCAATCAATGGTTTTTTTTGCTCCTTACCCTGTTGCCAGTCGCCACCACCATGGCCATCCTTTGGAAAATCAAAGAGGTCGTATTTCAGAGCATATTCGGCTCAAAGTCCTGACCGGTTACCGCAAACCCGCCGTGCCTTGTTCCGCTAAACCGAGCGGAAGATTGGGCATCAAACCGAGATAGAGCATGCCGATAATGCATACGACCAACGCCATCCGCATGGGAAATGAAATTTCGACTGGAGAAAGGTCAGTGGCATCCTTGGCCCAATAAATGGCGCGAATCACGCCGAAATAGTACCAGAACGACATGACGACGCCGGCCACCGCAATCCCCGCGAGCCAATAAAATGCACTATTCGTTGCCCCTTGTTGCAAGACGGCTTTGATAAGCAAGAACTTGCCAAAGAAGCCGGCCAACGGTGGTATTCCGGCCAGCGAAATCATTGCCAGCGTCATCGTCGCTGCCAGGAATGGTGAGCGTTGATGCAACCCAGCCAGGCCGCCAATATCCTCGGATTCCAGTTGCCGCAGCACGATGGTAATGACCGCGAACGCGGCCAGCACCGTGAACAAGTATGCTTGCAGGTAAAATAACATGGCGACAATACCCGCTTGATTCCCCGCTTGGTTCAAGGTGGAAAACCCCATCAGTAAGTACCCGGCATGGGCGATGCCCGAATAGGCCAGCAAGCGTTTAAGATTGCGTTGCGGCAAGGCACACAGATTACCGTATAAAATCGTCAACGCCGACAACCCAATGAGCAGGTGCAGCCAACTGCATGCGAATTTGGGGATGACCCCATAGAGCAGGCGCACTAAAAGCGCAAACCCAGCCGCCTTGGAACCAATGGCCAGAAAGGCGGTGACTGGAGTGGGTGCCCCCTGATAGACATCCGGCACCCAGAATTGGAACGGGAAAACGGCGATTTTGAACCCCAACCCCGCCAGGATCAGCAACATGCCCAAATTAAACAGGATAGGTTGCGCCAATGGAGTTTTGCTGGTCAGCTTGACGGATAGTTCACCAAAATCCAAGGTGCCCGTAGTCCCAAAGACCATGGCGATGCCAAAAACCATGAACGCCGATGCCAACGCACCTAGAATCAAGTATTTGACGCTGGCCTCCAGCGATTGCACCCGACTGCGCAGAAAACCGGTAAGGACATAGAAGGTGATGGTAATCAACTCCAAGGAGACAAAGAGCATGACAAAACTGTTAGCGGAGGCGGCGAACATCATGCCTGACAAAGCCAATAGGACCAATGCGTAAAACTCTGTAATGCCGGTCTGTATCTGGTCCGAAAACTCCACCGACATGATTAGAACAACGGCCCCCGCCAACAAAAATAGCCGCTTGAAAAACAAGGCAAAGTCATCCATCACGTAGGCGGTGCCGAAAGCGTGTTCCGGGGCACTGGTATCCATGGTAAACGTGAAGGCCCAGACCATAAACAGCACTGCCGCCCCGACATACCCAAGCCAGCGCCGATAGGCTGGCGCGATCCACAAATCCACCAGCAGCAACGCCAGCGCCAGCGTCACCACGATGATTTCCAAGCTAAGTAAAGTTGCGTTCATCCCGTTCGGCTATTTTTCAAGTTGGCTGCGGGCTTTTTTGCCCGATGTTTTCAAAGAAGTTTTTTCCATCTTTTTGACCGGTTTTGCGGTCCATTCATTATTGGACCTATTCACGATTTGGCGCGCCGCTGGTTCGATGGCTTTCGTCAATAATGGCGGATAAACTCCCAATGCCAGCAAGGCCGCAAGCAGTAAACCATAAGGCAATTTTCGCCATAGCCCGAGCGGCATAGCCATGGCTGAAGGCATGTCGGGCTCGGTGTAACCGGCGTCCCTAACTTTGTTCCAAGCTTCTGGTAATGGACCGTGCAATACGTTACGCACCGCCCGCAACATATACACTGCACCAATAATCAGCGCGCCCCATGCTGCGAAGACGACGATATATGATAGGCCACTCCAAGCGCCAAACAGGACCAGTATCTCGCCCGCAAAATTGCCAAACCCTGGTAAACCGCAACCCGCCATCATGGCCATGACCAGCAAGGCACCCGCAAAGGGCATGCGTTGCAACAGCCCACCCAGAGTGTTGATCTCCAAGGTGCCGGTTTCCTGCCGGATATGACCGCTCAACGCAAACGTCAGGGCGGCCAATAACCCATGGGCCACCATGACCATCACGCAACCGGTCACCCCGATCAAGGTCAAGCTGGCTATCCCAAGGAAACAAAAGCCCATGTGCGCCACGCTGGAATTACCAATAAGCAGATTCAAGTCGCGCTGGCGCATCGCCACCCAACCGTTGTAAAGAATATTGCCCAGCGCCAAAACAGCCAGCCATTGCATCCAATACTGCGCCGCCTGCGGCATCAAGGGTAACGCCACCCGCAACAAACCGTACAAGCCGAATTTTTTCAGTACTCCGGCATGAAGCATGGCGGTGGCAGGCGGAGCGCTGGCATAACCCAGCGGAGCCCAGGAATGGAACGGCCAAAGCGAAACCAGAATACCAAAACCAAACAAGAGCCACGGGAATATGAGTTCTTGATCGGCAATGGATAACGGGCGGGCTTGAATGTTTTTCGCCAGTTCCACCATGTCAAAGGTGCGCGCCCCGCCCTTCAGGTAGAGCAAGATCAACCCGACCAAGGCAATCAGCGCACCCAAGCTCAGGTAAAGGGTAATCTGAAAGGTGGCGTAATTTTTCCGTTCGCCATGTCCCCATACGCCGATCATGATGAAGGTAGGCACCAACGCCAGTTCGTGGAAGAAATAGAAGAAAAAGAGGTCAAGCGACGCAAATGCACCCAAGATGCCACCGGTCATGACCAGCAAAAGGAAATAAAATTCTTTCTCCCGGGTTTTAATATCACGGCTGATGCAGGCGGCGGCAAACGCGACCAAAGCGCCCATCAGGATCAATCCCAAGTTAATGCCGTCAACGCCGACGTGATAGCTGATTCCCAGTGACGGGACCCACGGTATTTTCTGGATGAATTGGAAGCCATCCAGCTTGGGGTTGAACTGAACAAAAAGAAAAACCGCCGCAATCAGGGTCAGGGCCGTAAATGCCACGGATACCATGCGGATGACGAACCGGTAATTTCGCGGCAGTAAGGCGACCAGCAACGCGCCGAGGAAGGGCAATAAAATGATAAGCGATAAAAGCGACAGGTTCATATCATTTAAGCATCTTCCACAACACAATCACCACTCCCAAGGCGAACAGAAAGACATAAGTTTGCAGGTTCCCGGTTTGCAGCAAACGCAAAGCACGTCCCGTGAACTCCGTAGAAGCATGAACTCCACGCACACCCAGCCCGGATACGATCCAACGGTCAAACCAGTCTGCCACCGTGGCAATGGCGTCATGCGTCAAGCCAATGACGCCGGCATACACTTCATCAAAGTAAAACTTATCGCGCAGCCAAACCGCCACGCAGCCAAGTTTTTGGGGCAGGGGATCAACAGTCGCCTTGCCATAGAAGGCCCAAGCCAGGAGAAAACCAATGACGGCTGCGAATAGTCCTGAAACGGCAGCAACTGGTGCGTGCAAAAATGGCCCAAACAGCATGGTCACAACCGAACTGGTGTGATGTTCGATCCCAAACATCTTCACACGTCCTAGCAGCGACTCAATGCCAATGAAGGCGGCAATGGCTGAAAATAGTGCCAGAACAACCAGAGGAATCGTCATCACTTTTGGTGATTCGTGGGCCGATTCCGCGTGCTGGTCTTTAACGGGCCCCAGAAATACCACAAATACCAGCCGGAACATGTAAAAACTGGTTAGGGCAGCCACCGTAACTCCCAAAACGAATAAAGCCCGTTGATGCTCCCAGGCTTGCGCAAGAATCGCGTCCTTGCTGTAAAAACCGCTGAACGGCCAAATACCGCAAAGCGCCAGCGTGCCGACCAGAAACGTCAACCAAGTAATCGGTAACTTGCGGCGCAGTGCCCCCATTTTCCAAATATCCTGTTCGTGATGCAGTGCATAGATGACCGAGCCAGCGGCCAAAAACAAGAGTGCTTTAAAAAACGCGTGCGTCGTCAGGTGAAACATTGCCGGCGATGGACCGTGAAGTCCAACCGCCATAACCATGTACCCCAATTGGGAAAGGGTGGAGTAGGCCAGGATGCGCTTAATATCGTTTTGCTGCACCGCGATGAGCGCGGCCAACAGGGCGGTGATACCGCCGATCCAGGCGATAAAATCCAGCGCGGAGAAACCATTCAAGAAAGCCAGATTTTCCGGCCACACCGGAGGGAGGTTGTACAGGAAGAATACCCGGCACAGCATATATACGCCTGCCGCTACCATCGTGGCCGCATGAATTAGGGCGCTGACCGGTGTAGGGCCTTCCATGGCGTCCGGCAGCCACACGTGGAGTGGGAATTGGGCGGATTTTCCCATCGCCCCGCAGAAGATCAGCAGACCGGCGACACAAGTCCAGGCACCAAGCAGTTCGGGATGACGCCCGAGGTTGGCTGCTAACTCGCTAAATTTTACGGTACCGGTCAGCCCCCAAACCAACAGGATTCCCACCAGAAAGCCAAAATCACCCAACCGGTTGGTGAGGAATGCTTTTTTGGCCGCATCTGCCGCCGAAGCTTTTTGATGCCAGAACCCAATAAGCAGGTAGCTCGATACCCCCACCAGTTCCCAAAACACAAACATCATCACCAAGTTATTGGCGAGCACAATGCCCAGCATTGAGAACGTGAACAGGCTGAGCCCGGCGAAATAGCGTCCGACCGAAGGGTCATCCTTCATGTACCCCCAGGAATAAATATGAATGGCGCTGCCCACGCCGGTAACCACCAGCAGCATCAACACACTCAAAGGGTCAAGCAACAACCCCATTTCGATTTTCAAATCACCCACCGACAACCAAGGAAAGGAAAGGCTTTCAACAACATTTGCCTCCCGCACCAAGACAAATGGCACCAAAGTGACCAGAAACGAACTCACAATCGCCGCAATAGACAACGCCGCGCTTGTGCGACCATCGCGCAACGTAAACAGAGTGATCAGGGTTGCCGCGACCATCGGCAGCAACAAAATGACCCAAGCTATATTTTCAACAAAATTCATCCCGTTATAGTTTCATGGTGGTCAAATCTTCCACGTGCGCGGATTGCCGACGCCGGTACAAGGCCACAATCAAAGCGAGTCCCACCGCGACTTCGGCAGCCGCCACCGTGATGATGAAAAACACTAGTAGTTGCCCGTTCAAATTGTTGTTAAACCGGGAGAAGGCCACCAAGGCCAGATTGGCGGCGTTCAGCATCAGTTCCAACGACATATACATGACCAGCAAGTTGCGCCGCAGGATCACCCCCAGAAGCCCCAGGCAAAACATGGCCACACTTACCGTCAAATAATGTTCGAGTCCGATGTTCATGCAATTATTTCAGGTCTTTCTTGCTCAATAAAATGACGCCCACCATGGCTACCAGCAAAATCAGGGAAACGATTTCAAACGGCAACAGGAATCCGGGTGACTTCAACTGGTAGTTAAACAGCATTGCGCCCAGGGCTTTCGTGCCGCCTTCGATCGCTGGCTGGGTCGCTTTGATCGGCTCGGCAAACCAAATAGTCTTGATCAGGATGCCGGCCAATCCAAGCACCGCCACGATTCCAGACACCAGTCCATACATCTGGTTTTTACGCTGCTCTTCAGCCGGCAAATCAAGGAGCATGATGATAAACAAAAACAGCACCATCACGGCACCGGCATAGACCAGAATTTGCACTGCCGCCAGAAAGAAGGCATGCAGCAGCGCAAACAGACCAGCCATAGACACGATCGTCATCACCAGGAACATGGCACTGGCCACCGGACTGCGGCTAAATGGATTCGCCACCACCAGGAAGGCAAACAACAAGGTCAACCCTGCAAATAGGAAAAATAGCAGATCGTGCGGAGCCATGGTCATGGTTTAAACGCCTCCTGATGCGCGGCCTCCTCGGCCTTGTTTTTCCATTTCATGATCTGGTCTTGATGCACCCCGCCAAGTTCTAAAAGTTTTTCTTTATTGTAAATCATTTCCTGACGACTCCGGCCATTGAGCGAGTAATCCTGCTTCAGAAAGATGGCCTCTTCCGGACAGACCTCCTGGCATAAGCCGCAAAAAATGCAGCGCAGCATGTTGATCTCAAATTCCCGGGGCCTTTTTTCCACATTCCCAGTCTCCGGGTTTGCAGCAGGGCCGGGCGGGATGATCTTGATGGCCTTGGGCGGGCAAATAAATTCACAGAGTTGGCAAGAAACGCACTTGGTGCGCCCTTCCTGGTCCCTGACCAAATACGGTGCGCCACGATAACCGTCGCCCACTTTCCATTTTATCTCGGGATGATACCCGCCTGAAGTCTGTACCGCAGCGTTCTGTCCTTTAAACACCGTGGCATAGAAGTGGCGGGCCGTGACCTTAAAGCCGCCCCATACGGCGGGAAGGTACAGCCGCTCGAACCACGTCAGTTTTTTTCGTTCAACAATCATGCCTTGAACCACAGCCAAGCGGCCGTTATCACGATGTTTGCCAGCGCCAACGGAACAAAACGACGCCAGCCCAAATTCATCAATTGATCATATCGGAACCGTGGCAACATCCAGCGGACCCAGACAAACAAAACCAAAAAAGAGAATAACTTGGCGAGGAATATCGCCACATGCAATAGGCTGAACAAAAGTGTATCCGCTGGTTTATCCAGTCCGAAAAACGGCAGCGTCCAACCGCCAAAAAACAAAGTGACCATCATGGCAGACACTGCAATCATGTTGCCGTATTCACCCATAAAGAAGAGCGCAAACTTCATGGAACTGTATTCCGTATTGTACCCGCCGACGAGTTCCTGTTCGGATTCCGGCATGTCAAATGGCAACCGGTTCGTTTCGGCAAATGCCGCCACCAGGAAAATGAGAAAACACAAGCAGGTCATCGGACTTTGAAACACAAACCAATTCGGCACAATTCCAAAAGAAACGCCGCTTTGGGCACTGATCACCTTGCTCAAGTTCAAATCCCGGGCCAGGAGAAAAATCGGGATAACCGACAGGCCCATCGCGATTTCATAGGAGATAAGCTGCGCACTGGATCGGATGCCGCCCAGGAACGGATACTTGGAATTTGCCGCGTACCCCGCCAGTACGATGCCGTAAACGCCCAAGGACACGATGCCAAAGGTATAAAGAATACCGACATTCAGGTCGGCAATCACCATAGCTTGATTGCCCAGCTTGGAGCCAAATGGAATGACCGCTATGGTCAGCAAACTGGGGATCAATACAATGGCCGGTGCCAGCCAATAATAGACCTTGCGCACATGACCCGGCGTGAAGTCCTCTTTCAGGAAGGATTTTACGGCATCCGCCAGCGGCTGTAATAATCCGAAAGGCCCCACGCGATTGGGCCCCACGCGATCCTGCATGAACGCGCACACCCGCCGTTCCACGAGCACCACGTAGGCGATAATGCCCATCAGGACCGCAAAGGCGGCCAGGACCTTCACCCCGCTAAACAGCAGGAACTGCTGTGATTCACTCAATTTATTAATCCAATCCATCATTCAAATAGTCTTCGCTTTATCCAATGAGGACATCGGCCCCCAAGTCGCCCACGCTCGCCCACTTCAACCCCTTCAAGGCCGGGATTTCCGCCGCCATCTGGTTGAACAATCCTTCCATGGTGGTCGGCACGCTTTGCCCCAACACATTATGTACAATCGTGGAGAGAAACTCCACTTCCGGGCGGGCCACGCCGGGCGCATCCACCGCCGGCCAAAACTTTTGCAAACGGCCTTTGGTGTTGATCAAGGTACCACGTTTTTCCGCAGTGGCGCACCCAGGCAACAGGTAGTGAGCCAGTTTGGTGGTTTCGTTTGGCAAAATATCGCTGACGATCAAGGTGTCCAGCTTCTTTAGTAAATTCTCGCCAATACCGTGCTTGGTCACATCCTCACCAAAGACGATCAGGGTTTTAATTTTCCCTTCACCGATGGCCCGTGCGATATTCGGCAGTTTGATGCCCACCTCTGTGTAACTGATGCCCGTCAATCGAGCGCCAACGCTGTTGGGGTTTTTATCGAAACTGACCAGCAGGCGATCCTCATCCCCCTCCCGCGCCACCGCATCACTCATCGCCCCCAAGTGCCGGATCAGTTTGCCGAGCAGATACAATTCCTCGGTGCTCTGCCGTGCGGAAGCAACCACGGCAACCGAGCCTTTGGCCGAATTGCCCAGCAGTATGGCAATGGCCTTAGTCGCCTCATCCCACGCCAATGGTTTTCCCTGTGGACCTAGCACCGTTTTCAAGCGGTCCGGGCATCCAATCCACTTGTAATTCAAGCGTCCGAAGTCACACATCCAGCACGAGTTGACGGCGACGTTTTCCCGGGGCGTAAAGCGGTAAATCCTGCCCTCGCGCGAACCGATGAGGATATTACAACCCGTAGCACAACTGGTGCAGATACTTTTGGTTTCTTTCAGAAACCAAACCCGCATTTGGAATCGGAAATCCTTTGAGGTCAGCGCGCCCACAGGGCAAATATCCACTGTATTCAGCGTGTAATTATTATCAAACTGACGGCCAGGATAAGCGGCAATGGTGTTATAACTGCCCCGGTTGATGATGCCCAAGGCGTCATCTTTCACAATTTCACGGGTGAACCGGACACAGCGAGTGCAGAGCACGCAGCGCTCATCATCCAGCATGATCCGCGGACCGAGATCCACCTGCTTGGGTTTGTGTACCTTGGTTTCCACGAAACGGCTGGCGGCCTGGCCGTGTTCCACCGAGTACTCCTGCAGTTTACATTCGCCAGCTTGATCGCAAATGGGGCAATCCAACGGATGATTGATTAGCAGCGACTCCAACACCGCCTCACGCATCTGTTTGGTAGCGGGCGAATTGGGGTAAATCTCCATGCCCGGTGAGATTGGTGAGGCGCACGCTATCGCTCCACGCGGCGTGCCCGGCTCGTAGGGGAGCGTCGA
Source organism: Verrucomicrobiota bacterium (assembly GCA_037139415.1). NCBI lineage: Bacteria > Pseudomonadati > Verrucomicrobiota > Verrucomicrobiota bacterium. Next base: position 26,199 of record JBAXGN010000033.1, read on the forward strand.
GCGCTGAATGACTGGCTCGCCCTTTTCATTTAGCACCGGTTTCCGGTCTGCCCCGATGACCGGGGTGCCAAACTCGACCAGGCACATGCGACAATTGCCAGCGGCAGGCAATTGATGATGGAAGCAATAATGTGGCACCGTTACGCCCGCAAGTTCACAGGCTTGCAGCATCGTGGTGGGCGCCAGTTTGCCGGTCCAATCCGGCATCAGTTTGGGCACCGCAATGGCGCGACCATCCACCTTCACCTGGATCTTTTCGACCGGTGGCGGCGCGGGCTTGGTCTCGTTTTGATTGGGACTCGACATTAGTTCACATGGTCCGGCGGGCGGTTTTCATCCGCCGCGCCACGGGCCTCAAATTCGTCCTTAAACTTATTTACAAAACTGATTACTGGCCAGGCGCAGGCCTCGCCGAAAGCACAAACGGTCCGGCCTTGAATATTCCTGGCAATGTGCAGCAGGTATTCCGCATCCTGCTTGCGGCCATGCCCGTGCGTCAAGCGGTGCAGCGCCTTGCTCATCCAGAGCGAACCCTCACGGCAGGGGGTGCATTGGCCGCAGCTTTCATGGGCGTAGAACTCGGCAAGGTTCGCCAGTGCTTCCACGATATCCGTGCTGTCATCCATCACAATAATGGCGCTGGAACCGGACATGGATCCCGCCGCCTGGATGGTGTCAAAATCATAAGGCAAATCCAACGGATCCATTTCAACCATCGTCATCTGGCCATCCGGACCTTTCCGTTTGATTTTAATTTTTTCGCCCGCCTTGAAAACTTTGGCCGAGGATCCTCCGGGAATCACCGCTTTTAACTTGCGGCCGGGGAGCAGTCCACCGCCAAAATTGGCATGGAAGATCAATTCGCCCAGGGTGGCCCGGCCCACTTCAATTTCATAATAGCCGGGGCGGTTGACGTGGCCACTTAAGCTGACGATGCGGGTGCCAGTATTATTTGGCGCGCCCAATTTGGCATAGTTGGCGCCACCCATGGCGACAATGTGTTTCACCGTACACAATGTCTCCACGTTATTCACGATCGTTGGACTCATGTAAAGACCAAGCACCGCTGGGAAGTAAGGCGGCTTGATCCGCGGATATGGGCGCTTGCCCTCCAGCGATTCAATTAACCCAGTTTCTTCGCCGCAGATATAGGCACCCGCGCCCCGATGCACGTGAATATTCAGATCATAGCCACTGCCCAGAATGTTATTGCCGAGAAAACCGCGCGCGCGCGCTTCATTCAGGGCACGATTCAAGATCTTGGCACCCTCGACAAATTCGCCTCGAATGTATATGTACGCCAACTTGACGCCATTGGCGTAACAGGAAATGATCATTCCTTCGATCAATTGATGGGGATCTTTATGAATGATCTGCCGATCCTTAAAAGTGCCCGGTTCCGATTCATCCGCATTGCAAATCAAATAAATGGGTTTGTTAGTCCGGCGATCCACAAATGACCACTTCAACCCACAGGAGAACCCAGCACCACCACGGCCCCGCAACCCAGAAACCATCACATCCTTGCGGATTTGCTCTGGTCCGGTTTCGGTTTTTCCATCTGGTAAAGTGACCGATGGAAGGGCGAGGGCTTTTTTGAGCGATTCGTAGCCGCCATGCCGCAAATAGCAGTCCAGATCCGGGGTATAACCCGGTTGGTCCACCTGCTTTAAAATGAGGCGATATTCTTGCGGCATATCAACAGCTTGACTCCTGAATAAAAACCCGTACATTCATGCCCGTGCACTGCCCGATGGTGTAACGGTAGCACAGCAGACTCTGGATCTGTTTGTCATGGTTCAAATCCATGTCGGGCAGCCATTTTACATGGTTTCGACCTATCTTTCCCATCCGTCCGCCGCAATGCGCCCGTAGCCGCAGCATAGGAACACTCACGCTTGGCACAACGCGCGTATTGCCCTTCATCTGCGATCTGGCTATGGCTCGTTTTCTATGCATGCATTCTTGATTATTCCGGCGTTCGCATCTCATGGTCTCATTTCAAATCCGCCACAATCAGCTCCACTTTTTCCCGGTTGACACCATCATAAAACTCGTCGTTCACCATGATGGCTGGCGCGGTACCGCAACTCGCCAGGCATTCGACAAACTCGACCGAAAATTTGCCGTCCGGGCTGGTTTGCAACCCATGCGCCATGGGATTCAATCCGAACTTCTCACACAACTGGTGGTGTAATTTTTTTGAACCACCCAAGGCACAACTCAACGTTCGGCATATTTTGAAAACGTATTTACCGGGTGGCTGCTGGAGAAACATGGGATAAAACGTCACCAATTCAAAGACATTAATCGGCTGCAACCCCAATTTTTGCGCCGTCCATTCGACGGCGTCCTTGGAAATGTAGCCGAACCGCTCCTGGATGGCGTGCAATACCATCAGCGACGCACTCCGCTTCTGCGGATAGTGCGTCAGCAGTTCTTTCACTTCAGCTTCCAATTCGGTTGGCGGACAAAAACTCATGTCTTATTAACGATCACACTCACCCATGACAAAATCAATGGACCCTAAAATCGCCGTGGTATCACTGATCATGTGCCCCGGCAAGAGATGCGGGATGATACTCAAATTGACAAAGGATGGAGCACGGATCTTCAGCCGGTAAGGCGTGCCGCCACCGCGACTATTGATATAGAACCCCAATTCTCCCTTCGGATTTTCGGCACCAAAATAAATTTCTCCCGGCGGGGCGTTGACGCCCTCGGTGACCAACATGAAATGGTGAATCAACTCCTCCATGCTCGTCAGCACCTTTTTCTTCGGCGGCAACACCACTTTGCCATCCGGCACATTGATCGGTTCACCCAGCGCGTTATCCGGGCCGCCCGGCAGACGATCCAGGCACTGATGGATAAGGCGCACACTCTGCCGCATTTCCTCCATGCGCACCAAATAGCGGTCGTAACAATCCCCTACGGCACCCAACGGCACTTCAAATTCCAGTTGATCATACACTAGGTAGGGATGCGCCTTGCGCAGATCGTGATCCACTCCGCTCGCGCGCAAATTTGGCCCGCTCAAACCGTAGTCAATCGCGTCCTGTTTGCTGATCACGCCAATATCCTTGGTGCGATCCACCCAGATGCGATTGCGCGTCAACAAGGTATCCACCTCGTTGATATTGAGCACTACTTCGCCCAGAAATTTCCGGCATTGATCCACCCAGCCGGGCGGCAGGTCACGCGATAATCCGCCAATGCGCGTGTAACTGGTGGTCAACCGCGCTCCCGTTAGAGCCTCAATCAGGTTATAAATCTTTTCGCGTTCGGTGAATGTCAGCAGGAAAACCGTCATCGCCCCGCAATCCATGGCAAAACAGCCAATCCCCAGCAGGTGCGAAGAAAGGCGCGCCAATTCGCAGCAGAGGACGCGCAGATACTGACAGCGGGGCGGCAACTGTTTTTCAATGCCCAACAGTTTTTCCACCGCCAGTGCGTAGGCAACGTTGTTGGCCAGCGGCGCCAGATAGTCCAGCCGATCCGTGTACGGGATAAACTGGGTATAGGTCATGTTCTCGGCGATCTTTTCATCGCCGCGATGCAGATAGCCCACGTCGGGGGTAGCCTTGACAATCGTCTCGCCATCCAACTCCAAGATGATCCGCAATACACCGTGCGTGGATGGATGGGATGGCCCCATGTTGAGGATCAATTTATCCCCCTGAATCTCTCCAAGATCCTCCGGCAACGGCCCGGCGGAGAGACGTTCGACCACCTCGGCTGCCTTGGACGCCGGATCTCTGAATTGTATGTCTTGAACTTCAGCCATGCACATTATTCATCAAACGTCTTTGCCCGGGGTTCACGTTCCATGGAATCCCGGCCGCCCGGCACTGTCACGAACGGGCCACCCTCCAGCGGAGCGGAGCGGCTAAATGCCACTTCAGCGGTTTCAGATGGTTTGCCGGCCAAGGGAAAATCCTTGCGCAGGGGATAAAACGGGTAGCCTTCCCACATCAATATCCGGCGCAAATCCGGGTGCCCAGTGAAACGAATACCCATCATGTCGTAAATCTCGCGCTCATGCCAGTCTGCCGTGCGCCAGATACCTGAAACCGTGGGAAGTTCGGACTTCTCTTCGCTGACGTTAGTCTTGATCCGCAAATGGCAGCGATGGGAGAGGCCATACAACTCATAGACCACCGTCCACCGCGGATCAGCGCCATAATTATCCACGCTGCTGATATCCACGAGGTAATCAAAGCCCAAATCACTTTTGGCAAAGCCACACACCTCACTAATACAGGCGGAATCCGTCAGTACTAGCGTGATTTCCCCACGAAACTCGGTGGGCTCCAGCAGTAGCTTGCCGAATTTTACGTTAAATTGTTTGGCTGGTTCCAATGCCGTCATAATCCTGCTACGTCGAACGTTTTCCTCCCGAGCCGATAATGTGTTCTTTACTTACCTTCGCTTGCAAACGGATCAAACCATCCAGCAACGCCTCGGGCCGGGGTGGACATCCGGCAATATAGACGTCCACCGGCAAGATTTGATCCACCCCTTGCAATACGGAGTAACTGCGATACATGCCGCCCGTGGAGGCACACGCACCCATGGCAATCACCCACTTGGGCTCGGGCATCTGTTCATAGATGCGTTTAACGGCCATGGCCATTTTATACGTCACCGTGCCCGAAACAATCATCACATCGCTTTGCCGTGGGGAAAAGCGCATCACTTCAGCGCCAAAACGGGAAATATCAAAGCGGCTTGCCCCGGTGGCCATCAATTCAATAGCGCAACAAGCCAGTCCCATGGGCATCGGCCAGAGTGAATTTTTGCGACACCAATTCAAGGCAGCATCAAGCCGGGTAACGATTATGTCACCCTCGACCTTGGTGTTGTAGCCGATTTCGGTGCTGCGTTCCATAACATCCATGCCAAACAACAACTTCCAATGCGTTTTGGCCCAGTCAGCGTAATCGCCACGGCCTTGGTTCGCAAGTAGTTTTATCCACGATTGGCTAACATCTGCTCAATGTATTTGCCGAGAATGTCGGCTTCCAGGTTGACCAAGTCGCCCACTTTTCGTTCGCGCAAAGCGGTCACTTCAAACGTGTGGGGGATGATCCAAATACGGAAACTCTTTTTTGTCACCGCCGCCACCGTTAGACTGATGCCATCCACCGCCGCTGAACCTTTGAACACCATGTAACGCATCACTTCGGGCGGGGCGGAAATTTCCAGCACATGATCCTGTCCGGCACGTTCCCAACGGATAATCCGGCCCACGCCATCAATATGACCGGTGACAAAGTGTCCGCCAAAGCGGCCATCTGCCGCCAGTGACCGTTCCAGGTTGACGAGCGAGCCCACCTTGGCCACCGACAGGTTGGTGCGATTCCAAGTTTCAAGCAATAGATCAAACTGCAAGGTGCGTTGGGCGCCTTTGCCAGCGATTTTTACAACCGTCAAGCAACAACCGTTGACGGCCAGGCTGTCGCCCAGTTTCAGCCCCTGTCCGATCTTGCCGGGCGCAACCGTCAGTTGAATTGATTTTTCAGTCGGCTGGATTTTTTTCACCACGCCGGTACCTTCGACAATGCCAGTGAACATAACAGGGAAGTCTCTTATTTTTTGGCGGACAAATCAATCATGTCCAGTAGAATACGTTTGGTTTCCTCTAAGGTCACATCCACGCCATTCACCGGGCTGTCATCTTTGGCATCCTCATCCAAATCCTCTCCGGTTCCGTGCGTGGGATCTTTTGGTTTGGTCGGTTCGTTTTTCTTTTCATCCTTCTTCTTGGCGGAAACCGAAGGCGGCGCATTAGTCTTAACGGTCGCCGGAGGAAGACCGGGCTTATCCACATTCTTCAGGGTGAAATCATAGATTTTGTAACTGGGTTCTGGCCGCGTGCGCAGCTCTTTCTTGCGGGCTTCGCTGCGGGCTTCGCTTTCCTTTTTCTCCTTCAACCGCTGTTGCTCATTCAACGACACGCTTTTTTCCTTCTGATTCTTCTTAAAGATTGCGATCTCCTTTTGGAGCCATTGAAAATCCTTATCGGCAGCCACCCGCGCCTCCGATCGTTTTCGCAATTCATCAAGTTGGGGGGCGACGTAATTGACGGGGTCATATTTGGCGCTGGGAATCGTATCCCACTCCAGGGCGTTGGGTAACTGGCCTTCGCCCACTTCCGCATGGTTATTAATGGACGGCAACACAACGTCAGGAGTCACGCCTTTCAACTGGGTGGAAGAGCCATTGGCTCGGTAGAATTTCCGGATGGTGAACTTGAGCGCCCCAATATCATTGGTAAGCCGGACGAAACGATTCAGCCCCTCCACGATTTGCACCGTGCCCTTGCCGTGGGTGGAAATATCCCCAACCACCAGGGCACGCCCGTAATCCTGCATGGCTCCGGCCAGAATTTCGGAGGCGGAAGCGCTAAACCGGCTGGTGAGAATGATCAGCGGCCCATTGTAACTAATGCTTGGGTCAATGTCTTTATCCACGTTGATGGTGCCGTCTGGATCGCGCACTTGGACAATTGGGCCATCTTTGATAAACAGGCCGGACATTTTGACCGCGTCATCCAGTGCGCCACCACCGTTCCGGCGCAAGTCCAGGATCACCCCTTCCACGTTTTCAGCAACCAGTTTAAGCAAAAGTTTATTTACGTCATCCGTGCAATCCTTGCGCCCCGCTTGCCGATTTCCCAAGTCGGCATAGAATGAGGGCAGATCAATGATCCCCAGACGATGCGCTGGCTTGCCGTTTTCCGCCGGCAATTCAATGAGCTTGGCTTTGGCTTCTGCCTCATCCATTTTGATTTTTTCCCGGATGATCGTGATTTCCTTGCGGTCGCCCTCGTTGGGGGCGTCGGCTGGGATCACGCGCAGGCGCACCTCGGTGCCTTCGGGGCCGCGGATCTGTTCGACCACCTTGTTCAACTTCATGTCCACGACATCCACCCATTCATTGGTCCCCTGGGCCACCGCCACAATGCGGTCATTGGGTTTGAATTTTTTGCTGCGGTCCGCAGGACCGCCGGGCGTTAATTCCACAATCTTGCAGAAACCATCTTCTGAGCGCAGCAACGCGCCAATGCCGAACAGCGAAAGGCGCATACTGATGTTAAAGTTTTCCAAGGCGGGCTTGCCCATGTATTCGGAATGCGGATCGTAACAATGCGTAAGCGCCGTCATGTAGATTTGCAACACTTCATCGGTGTCCAGCTCTCTCAACATGCGCAACTGCCGGGCGTACCGGCGCACAATGTTTTTTACGATTACCTCCGGCTTTTCCTTGTTCAGCTTGTCCTGCAAAAATTCAAAACGGAGACGCTCCTTCCAGAGTGCTTTGGCCGCCGTGAGGTCTTTGGGACGTGGCACATCCCGACGGTTAAAAATATACCGCTCGTCCGTATCAAAGGTAAATTTCTCGGTGGCCACCAAGTTGGTGACATAGACGGCCTGCTGGTCGCTGCGCTCCATGAAGCGCGCGAAAATAATTTCGGCGGGCAGGGTATCCCCCAACCGGCGGGTGAGATCGCCCAAGGTGGCGCGATACTTCTCAAACTCCTCCAGATCTGATTGCAGGAAAAGCATGTGCGAGGGATCCAACGCATCAAGATATTTGTCGAGAAACTTGCCGGAATACTCCGCATCCAACGGATGTTTGGTGTAGTGAACTTTTTCCAGCAGACCCGCGATGACCCGGGCAATGGCGCGGTCTTCCGGTTTGGGAATCCGTGCGGCATAGGAGCCCCCACCGTTGGCAAGCACCGCCAAATCATCCGCTGCCCGCGCTGGGTGTGCCAGTGCGAGTAACAGTCCCAATATAACACTCAACTTAATCAAAGCCTTCATTGCCATAATGTTTCAGACTCGCATGGTGCCGGAGTCAGTTCGGCAAAGCCTATCCCGGATAAACACCGTTTGTCCAGCAGGCAAAAACTGGAATCGGCGGAAAATAGTCCACCTCCGATCATTCCAATCGGCGAAGGATAGCATGTACCCGTGATAATGCGCAATGATTTGGCGAATTATTCCGGCTTGTCAGAAGCCTTGGGTGGTCTTTTAATGGAGCGCATGAAGATTAGGCTTTATAGCTGGTTGTTGTTTATGGGTGTCCTCGTGCTCATGTTGAATGGCGCGCAGGCGCAAACCACCACCAACGTGGTCGCCAAAACCGTCACGCCATTCCCTGAGTCACCCACCATGGGAAACTCGTTTGGCTTCTGGCTGGAAAATGTCCAGTGTCTCCAAACTTCGTTTTTAAACATCCCCCTCTGGCAATACCTCGCCTCCATTATCTATATCGGCCTGACTATTCTAATGGTGATGGCAGTGGATTATCTCTTCAAGACGATTGTCGAACGGCGTGCTTTGGAAGGGCAGAATGAAGTCCGGGACCGCATGATTCACTTGCTGCGCGGCCCGATCAAGATGGTTTGTTTTATCATTCTGTTGCATGTGGGGCTGAATGTCTTCAATTATCCCCATTGGGTGGACCACTATGTCAGCGTGGGTTTGAAAATTGTCCTGGCTTGGTCCATCACGTACATGTTCACCCGAGCGGTAGATATGTTTGTCCTGTACTTGCGCAAGAAATACCAGGGGGACGGCGACGGTTTCGACGCCCAATTATTTCCCACCTTTGGCAAGGCCCTGAAGTGGGCCATTGTGGTCGTTGCGGTCTTGATGACGCTGCAAAACCTGGATATTAATGTAACAAGCATCCTGGCTTCGCTATCCATTGGCGGTCTGGCGTTTGGGCTGGCCGCGCAGGACACCATCGCCAATTTGTTTGGCGCTGTGTCCATCGCTCTCGATAAACCGTTCAAGGTGGGGGATGTGGTCAAACTTCAGGATCTGGAAGGCGTAGTCGAGCGGATTGGCCTGCGCAGCACGCGGATTCGCAATTGGGAAGGTCATCTGGTCAGCGTGCCAAACAAGACGATGATGAATGCCATCATCACCAACATCACCCGCCGCCCGAACGTCCAAAAGATCGTTACCTACGCCCTGCCGTATCAAACGCCCTTGCTCAAGCTTAAACAGGCGATGACCATCCTCGAAGACACCTATCGTCGCTGTAACATCGTCGAAGATATGAGCATCGGATTCACTGAGTTCTCTGACTCAGCTATCATCGTCAAGGTCATTTTGAACTGCAAGGAGACGGATGGCAAAACCTTTACCGCCGCGATACACGACACCAACCTGGCGATTAAACAAAAGTTCGACCAACAAATGATCGAACTGGCCTTCCCCACCCAGATGCACTTAGTGAAGCATATCGGGGGCGCTTAATAATCGTACAATCCCCCATCGTGCGCATACGGCGCGCCCGGACCGCCCTTGGCGCTTTCATCGCCCATGAAATCTCCCAGCACATCGCCCATGTCCGCCTCAATCTTCTCCGGATCTTCCCCGGCAGCGAGGCGCTTGATGGCAATATCCATTTCCTTGGGCATGGAACCGGGCGGTAACATCTCCTTCATTTTGGCCATCATCTGTGCCATGTGTTTGGGGTTATTCTCGTCCATGTGTTCCATGTCGCTTTCCATTTGACTGAGGGCGCGCTCGATTTTTGGATCATCAAAATCCGGCATGGGCGGCCCGCCTTCGGGACCGGCGGGGTTGGGAGCAGCGGGTTCCTTCACCCCTTTGGGCGAAGCGAACTGACTCATCTGCCGGGACATTTTCTTATTTCCGCATCGCGGGCACACCGGCAGGCGCTCCGGGTTGATCCGCTTCGAGAGGAAGCTGAAGACTACCCGGCACTTGGGACACGCAAATTCGTAAATCGGCATAGTTTGTTTCTCATTTCTCGTTTCGCAAGGCGAAGGATAAACGCGTCCGCGCAAAAGACAATCAAAAAACGTCCAACGAAAATGTCCGTTGTTTCGCCTTTCCTTTTCGGATGGCCGTATTAGGTTGTCCCCATGAATCCATGGTTGGAAACGCTTGGTGTTACCTTGTTCGCGCTGACCGGAGTGTGGCTGGGACGCTGGTTTTCCCGGTTGCCTAAATGGTATTGGGCCGTGGGATATGGCCTGCCCTTATTTTGCCTGTTTTTGCTGTGGCTGCCGCAGCAAAACAATGCGTTGTTCTTTCTGCCCCCTTTCTCCTGGCTTACCGCTGGACGCCGGGAATTTGCGCTGGGCGGCTTCATTGCCACGTTGTTGTTGACTACTCCGCTTTCGCGGGTAACCCAGCCACGCCTGCGCGGCTTGGTCATCCTGTTCATGGCGTTGATTGTCATCACCTCTTCTGTACTGCCGTTCCTTGGGCCCGCCATCAATCGCAAGCATCTGGCCAGCCTGGAAACCGATGTGAACCGCGACGGGGTCTGCCTGCAAAAAACGGATTACACGTGTGGTCCGGCAGCGGCGGTGACGGCACTGCGCCGACTCGGTCTGAAAGCGGAGGAAGGGACCATCGCCATCCTGGCGCACACCAGCTTTGCCATCGGCACCGCCCCCGATGTGCTGGCAGAAACCCTGAGTGCGCAGTATGGGGCGCAGGGAATCACTGCGGATTATCGGTTCTTTAAGACCATCCAGGAGTTAAGAAATGCGGGTGAGGTCCTGGCGGTGATCAAATATGGCTTGTTTGTGGATCATTATGTTGCGGTATTGGAGGTAAATGATAACGAAATTGTATTGGGTGATCCCTTGGCCGGGAAGACCGCATTGTCATACGCCGCCTTCGACGAAAAATGGCGTCATTCCGGTGTGGTTATTCAGCGACGCAAGTAAGCGCCAGCCCAATCCGGCAAACAGTTTTACTCTATTTTTCAGGACAGACCTTGGCTGAGTCAGGGGCGGGTGAATTTCTGGACGCGGGTTTGGTAAAGGCGGTTTCCCATCTCACGGCAGGCGGCGATGGTTTCCCAATACGGTGTGTCACCAACGTCCACGAGGCCGGTCTGGTAATTCTCGCCGTCGAAACGGCCGGTGGTGGGCTGATCGTAGAATTGAAACCAATGGGTGCCGATGACCGCCGGGTTTTGCAGGGCGCTCCGCACATACGTCATATAGGCGCGGGCGCGGTCCGTATGGTTGGCCACAAGCACCAGGCCGGCGGGATGCATCGGTGCGTCCATCGCGTCGAAGTGAAATTCGCCAATGAGAATCGGGCGATCCAACCCAGCGGGCAGACGCAAGTCCGTGACGGAGGTGGAATAGCTGTTGATGCTGACAATGTCGCAATATTGCGCGGCAACCCGCATCACCATGGCGTTTCCCGAACCGGCGAAGCGGCAACCGAGATACAGGTGATTGGGCGCGGCAGCCTTGATGGCATCGCGGCAGCCGCGAAAGTATGCGTCGAGGTATTGCTCGCTGAACGCTTCGAGATCCTGGCGCACCGGCGGACGCTTTTTATCCGGCAGGGAGGTGGCAGCGAGGATCGCGTCCCAAGTTGGGAACGCCGTGCCCCAGGCGGCGTTAAGCGCGGGCAGATCCGCGTATTTCTTTTGCAACCCGGCGACCAGAGCTTGTTTGGCGAATTGCCCGGCGGGCGAGGCAAGCGCGGCCTCGGCCAGATAACAGGTATCGCCCCAGTGCAGCTCGTTATCCACGAAGAACCCCAGGCACCAAGGATCGTCGAGGGAAGCCTTCAATTCGGTGCTCAGGGTGCGATCCATCAACTGCCGCCAGCCGGGATCGAAGGGATCGGGCAGCTTGCCCCAGTTGCCGCCCGAACCTTGCAGGCGGAACTCGTCGCGGCCCAGCGGCGCGGAATACACAATGGCGGTGTATGGTGTTTTGCGCTGGGTGTAAATGAGCGGGTCGGAGGAATTGGCAATGGTGTTCAACCCCCAACTGGCCAGGCGGCGCTGCGCCTGCACCGCGTACTCCTGCGACCAGTTGGTCCCGTATTTGCGGCAGAGATTCGCTTCGAGAAAATCATAGACCGCGTGATTATCCCGGCCCAGATAGTAGCCGCGCGTGGATTGCGGCTGGGTGCCGTAGAAAACGCCCAGCGGGGAGTCCTTCGCGGGTAGGCGAAAGAAGGGTTCTCGATCCGGCAACGGCGTGCCGTGGTAAATGCCGCCGACCCGAACGCGGGTGCCCACGCGCACCACGCCATGGGACCAGAAGAGGCGACCCTCGGGGTCCACCATCCACCACGCGCCTTGATATTTCTCAGCGCGGAAGAAGCCGGTGGCACTGAGTTGGGGACCGCCCGCCCAACCGCCGTAGCGATCCCAATCCACCGGCCGCGCATGGACGGCGAGATCGGCGGTCTCGCGTTGCCGGCACTCGGCAAAGTCGGTTTCCGTATGGATTTTCCCCGGCCAATCGCGCGGCGCGAATTGCCCGAACTCATCAATGAAGGGAAATACGCGCGCCTCCGGCCAATCCCGGAACGGCGCGGGTGTGCCCCGGGCAATCACGAGGCCCACAGCGAAGCGATGGGCGGAGGTTGGATCGGGCGTGAAGATAGAAAGACGGGTGACATTGGCGCCGTTGACACTGCCCCGGCGAATAAAATCGCGCGGCTGCCCGACCATGGAGATAAACCTGCCCGCAAGCCGGTTCGTGTGCTTATCCCCCAGCGGCACCACCAGCCACACCGGCTCCGGACCGGGCGAAATCAGCGCCTCGAAGATCCCCTTGCGGTGTTGCACGGTCGGCAGGCTCTCCGTGGCCTCATCGTCCACCCGCAAGGTAAGCCGCAGGTTTTCCGAACCCAGATTGCGGACGGGCACCGCCACTTCGGCAAACGCTTCCAAGTCCCGGGCATCCGGCGGCATCGGGATAGACACGCCAACGCGGCCTGACTCTTTCCGCGTCTGGACCACCAACCAGCCATCCTTGTCCGGCATGGCCTCCGCGCCTTTGGTTAGAAGATTGGTGGCAGGCCAGGCCGACCAACTGACGACCGTGCGCTCCGGCATCACTTCCGGCGCAGCGGCTTGGATCATCGCCGACGGGATAACCAACAAGGCAGCAGCCAGTAGGCCAAACGGGTAATACATCAGCATAATTGTTATTCGTTTCGACACGGCAAACGATAACCGTGCCTGCACAAAAGCAAATCAAAAAAACATTTTTTAAACCAGCAACCGCCCGGGCATAGTTTTCACCGATGTACGCCGATAATTTGAAAATTGCGGGGAAGTCTCACCAGCACCAATTTGTCTACCTGATTGTTTTTGCTAGGTCCGGTTTTGCTCGTTTTTGTCACATATTTTTTCTTTTTTTTTGGCACGGACGTGCTATTGGTTGGCTCAGGCTAACACGCATTCGGGTACAAGGGTTGTTCCACATGCGGTTTGTCTGTTGGAATATCAAATATGAAGACCTGTTTTAGTACTCGCTGGTTGGCGTGTCATGCCAAACGTGTTGCGTTGTTACTCACGCTGATTGGCTTGGGAGTCGCCCCGGCTCGTCTGACGGCAGCGACCGTCACTTGGACTGGGCAATTTGCCACCGGCAGCAACTGGAATAACGCGGCGAACTGGTCCCCTAGTGTGCCTGTCGCCGGGGATTTTCTCGTGCTGAGCAACGCTGTGCGCCAGACCAACTGGAACGATTTCACGGCGGGCACCTCCTTTGGCGCACTGTCCTTCAGTAATTTCAACTTCGTCCTGTGGGGAAACTGGTTCTCCCTGACCAACGGCGTCACCAACTACGTGAGCGGGGGGAACAACCTTGTCAGCAACGCGATGGCGTTTGTTGCCCCCTCGGCAGCGGGGCTTCCCCAAGCCACCCAGACCGTGTGGAATGCCGTCGCCAGTGGTAGCGGCGCGCTCGTTTTCAAGGGTAATTTGACCAACAGTGCTCCCACGGGGGCGGCGGCCGGGACCAATGTGCTGGTGTTTGGCGGCACGGGTGATTTTGGGGTGAGCAACATTATCACGGGTGTGGCGGGGCTGATCAAGAGTGGCACGGGCAACCTCACGTTGGGGGCGGCTAATACGTACAGTGGTAATACGGCTGCTGGGGCAGTGGTGGATACATTCCTGTTGGGTGGGCGGACGATTGCCACAGTGGCCAATGTCATCCCCAGCGGTAGCAGCAAAGGCAACCTGAACATGACCAATGCGGTTTTTGATCTCAATGGAACCACCGTGCAAAACCTGAATGGTTTGAATGGTGACGGCACGGCGGTGGTGAACAACTCTTCCCTGAATACCGCCTCGTTACTCGTGCTTTGCGCCCAGAACAGTAACTCGTTCTGGGGTGGCAACATCACGGACCCCAACTGGAGCACTGGCGGCCTCATCAACGTCAGCAATAGTAACGGCGGGGTCACCATGTTCACCAATGCCAACCTGTACCACGGTTACACCCGTGTGCAGGGCGGTACGCTGATTCTGACCAACCAGGGCAGCATCACCAATAGTTCCTTCATTATCGTGGCCAATGGCAGAACCCTCCAGATCGAGAATAATACCACCGGCGGTTTCAATAGCAACCGCATTGGGGATAATGCCACCGTCATCCTTGATAATGGCACCATTAACTTTAACGGGGCGGGAAGTGCGAATGCGGTCTTTCAAGAATACATTGGCACGCTGGTGATTTCCAACCGGAATAGTACGATCAATCTCAACGACACTACGGCGAACCAGACCAACCTGCTTTTGGTTGGCAATGTCGTCCGTTTGGGCGGCGGCACGCTGACCGTTGGCGGTACGGGCGTGGGGCAACCGAACCAAACCTATCAGGATCGCCTGGTGTTCACCAACCAGAGTAGCCTGACCAATTTCGGAAATACGATTGGCATCATTCCTTGGATCATAAACGGCGATGATTATATGCGTTATAGTTCCCTGAGCAACACGCCGATGAGACTTTACGGCGATCAGGATTATTGGGTCAGCCAACCGGAGACGCAGTGGAATAACCTGACCAATGCCGTCCTGCTCCGTTACGGACAAACCCTGACGGCTGATCGCACGGTGGGTCTGCTGCAACTTGCTTATTCGCCAGCCCAGGCTTCCGGGATGGCACCGCCGTTGAACCTCGGTAACCAGACGCTTCGCCTCGCCTCCGGGTACTTGAATATGTCCGGCAGGACCTACGGAGGGCTCTGGTTGATCACCAATGGCACGCTGACTGCGGGTTTGTCGTCTGGCGCGCCGGGGGAGCTGATCATTAGAACTGGCAATGGCAACTTTACCCAGATGAACCAACTGGGTGCCAGCGCCCCGCTCAATTTGCTGGGTAATGAAATTGCTTCCACCATTGGGGACAACTCTGGTGGTGCGGTGCAACTGAATAAGGTGGCGGGCAATCCACTGATTCTCTCCGGCAACAATACCTACACGGGCGGCACCACTGTATCGGGGGGCGACACCCTGATGATTGGCAACGGCGGCACTATCGGCAATGTCGGCTACGGGGATATTACCAACTACGGTACGGTCCAGTTTAATCGCTCCGACGATTACTCCTTCACGAACACCATGCGTGGTTATGGCCTCTATCATAAGTATAATACCAATAATATTACGTTCACCAGCGATAGTCCCTTCACTGGCCAGGCTCTCGGGTATGGCGGCACCATCACGTTGGGCGGGACGAGCGGTCGCTTCTCCGGCGTGAGCCAATACACGATGTACGGCGGCAGCGCGTTGGCGCTTTTCAACACCAGCGCGGCAAGCCACGCTGATCGTGTGCCTACCGGTACCACCGTGATGTTGAATGGCGGCACGCTTGCGTTTACCAATGACGCCTCGGCGGCCAACTATTCCGAATACATTTCCACTTTTTACGTGGCCAACCAGGGCAGTTGCAAAGTGTTGTTGACACCCACCCAGCCAGGCTATAGTTCGATTTTGACGGGTGCCGGGCTGAGCCGGGGTAATAATGGCACGGTGAATATCACCGGGCCGGGATTGGGGTTGGACCGGACCAATATGCTCTTCCTTGCCACAGCGCCAACGATGCAGAACGGCACTTGGAGT
Organism: Verrucomicrobiota bacterium; assembly: GCA_037139415.1. NCBI lineage: Bacteria > Pseudomonadati > Verrucomicrobiota > Verrucomicrobiota bacterium. Next base: position 42,093 of record JBAXGN010000033.1, read on the forward strand.
CCAGCGTACGTTATTTCTGGAACAGAATTTGCCAAGTGGACCACCAACACCAGCTTGCAGGTTACTTCGGTCACCGCGATGGTCAGCAGTGATTATTCCATTAACCCTCTCGACAGCACGGCCAACTGGATGCCCACCACCAATGTCAAGTTGACGGATGGCAGTTGGCCGATTACCGGCTTGCGTTCGAACAATACCCTAAACCTCGCGCAAACGGCGGCCTCAGTGAATCTAAACCTTGGCAGCTTGTTGGTGGTGTCGAACGGCGGCATTTTGGCCAGCGGTGATTTCGATAGCACCATTGCGGGCGGTAATCTTGCCAGCGGCACTACCGAACTGATCTTTCACGTGCTTATTCCTACCAACAACCTTCACGCCTTAACTGTAAGTTCGGTGATCACCAATCAGGCTGGTAACGGCGCACTGATGAATTTAACTAAGAGCGGGCCTGGCAAATTGGTATTGTCTGGAAACAATCTTTACACTGGCAGCAATTTCATCAACGAAGGTGTTCTGAGCGTTGGAGCGATCGCGGATGCAGGCTACAACAGTAACTTGGGTACCAATGGCGGCGCCACGGGAGTCTATTTGCGCGGGGGCACGCTGCAGTTCACGGGTGACAATAGTGCCAGTCCCACTGCTCGCAGGTTTGATGTGAATAACAACATTGGCGGCGGCATTGATGTGGCGTCCGTCGGCAATCTTGTCATCACAAATACTTTTACCGGTGCCAATTCCTTCTCTGATCTGGTCAAGACTGGCTCGGGCATCCTCACGCTTGGCGGCACGGCCAACAACGCCGATCTCAAAATTAACGTCAAAGAAGGTAAACTCGTGCTGAACAAGCAAGCGGGTGGAACCGGGAAAGCAGTGTATGGGATCACCGGGGTTTCTCCCGGTGCCACCATCGAATATGGCAACACCGCCTACGGCGATCAAATTTATGATAACGGCAGCTACTCAGTACTGAATATGAACGGGGTGTTCGACTTCAAAGGCGCTAGCGACGGTTTCAACCTCATGACCGGTACCGGCTTGGTGACAAACAGCGCGGCGAATACCACATCCTATATGACCAACGGAGCCAATGGTTCCGGTGGTATCACCACCGTCAACGTCGGGGATGGCGTTGGCTTCGGTGGCGGCACGAACGTACTGGTTGTCAAAGGCAACTCGCTCGGCCTGACCGGTAACAATACCTACCACGGGCAGACGATCATCAGTTCCGGCCTGCTCCTGATCAATGGCGACAACCGCTTGGGCACTCCGCCGACTTTGTACACCTCCAACCAACTGCTCTTCGCCGGCGGCAATCTTGGGGCCACTGGTGGTGGCCTCGTTGGCATTAACACGAACCAAGGCATTACGTTGACTGCCAACGCCGCCTTGGAAGCCGCGCCAAACACAACTCTGAGTGTCACCAGCGCCATTACGGGCAACTTCTCGTTGACGAAGAATGGCGAAGGACTGTTGCTGCTTAACAATCCCAATAATAACTGGACCAACGGCCTGTATATCAATAACGGCATGGTCAGACTGGGTGCCAGCGAGGTGATCCCGGATGGGATTGGCACCAACGGTGTGACCGTCCAACCATACACCACCACCGCTGGTTACAGCTCTTATATACCGGCCGGTATTCTTGACCTGAACGGGTACAACGAAACGGTCAGTTGGTTGAATGTGAATTATACGACCGTGGCCCAAGGGCTGGTGACCAACAGTGCTGCCAATATCACTAATATACTGTCGGTGGGCAGCGGCCAGGTGCTTAACAACGCGAGTGCTGGCACGATCAACGGTACGATTGGCGACAACCCTGCCGCCAACGGACGGTTGATCTTGCAGAAGGTGGGCCCCGGCATTTTGACGATGGGCACCACTTCCACCAATGCCTATTCCGGCGGCACCATTATTGCGAACGGTATTCTGGGCATTAACAATGACGTCAATCTCGGTGCCACCCCGGCCACACCGACCACGAACATCACCCTCGTGGGCGGCACTCTAAAGAATACGGGGTCGGCGGTGCCATCCGTGAATGCCAACCGCATCCTTAATCTCACCGCCAGCGGCGGCTACTTGGCGGCGGGTGGTTCTCCGGGTACCCTGACCATCAATGGCAAAATCACCGGCCCAGGTTTCCTTGGCATCGGTTTCGAGACCGGCACGAACATCATCACCAATCCTCTCAATGACTACGCTGGTAATACCATTGTGGGTGCCAATAATCCGGTGGCCTACAGCTACGGTCCTGTGGCCAAACTCAGGTTGGGTGCGTCGGAAGTCATTCCCAACGGCCCGGGTAAGGGCATCTTGATTATTACCAACGGCAGTTTTGTGGATATGTCGGGGTACACCGAAACTGTGAATGGTCTCGGTAACTCCGGGCCTTCGGTGGCGGGCAATATTGATAATTCGGGTGGTTATGCGAACCTCATCGTGGGGGATGCTGATACCAACAGTTCCTTCAACGGTCTGCTCAAAAATACTGTCGGCACCCTTAGCCTGACCAAGATTGGTGCGGGCACGCTGACCTTGAGCGGCGCGAACACGTATGCCGGCGGCACCACCAACGCCGGCGGCATGCTGGTCATCAACGCGGATGCCGCACTGGGGGCGGCGGCACCGCTGGTATTTTCGGGCAATAGTACGCTGCAAGTGAGTGCGAACGGCGTCGCTCTGGCTGTCGGCCGTAGTTTGGTTGTCAATAATGGCGTCTCTGCCACCCTCGATAATCAGGCATACACGATGACGATCAATGGGCCGATTAGTGGCGCGGGTACCCTGACCAAGGTTGGTGCCGGTACGCTGCTCCTGAATGGTGGCGACACCTGCGTCAGTACTGTGGTGAACGATGGCTCACTCACTTTCCTGGCCACCGCTGCAGCAGGTGGCGGTTTCACTGTGAATGACAACAAGACCCTGACGCTTGTCTTCACGGCGACCGGCCAGACCGTGCCGATGTCTTCGCTAATGCTGGGTAGCAGCCCGAGTGGCACCGCGACGGTGCTGAACTTCAATGGATGGACGGCTGACACGGTGAATTTTTCGCCTTCCATCTGGGCGACCAACCTGACGGTGAATGGCACGGTCATTATTAATGTCAGCGGGCAACTGGTGGCTGGCGTTCGGATACCGCTCATCAAGTACCTGAATGCGACCGGGGATTTGGCAAACAATCTGCAATTGGGCGCGCTGCCGCGTGGTGTGGTGGCGCAGTTGAAGACTGAGATTCCGGGCCAAGTGGACCTTGAAGTTACCAGCGCTTCGGGAATTAGCTGGTACGGACAAAATGGGACGACTTGGGACATTGCCACCACCGCCAACTGGTGGTTTGAGAGCGGAGATGCCTGGTACACCAACTCTCCGGCGGATGCAGTCACGTTTGGCGATGGCGCTTGGCAATACACGGTCAACCTGACCAACGTGGTTGCGCCGATTCAAGTGCAATTCACCAATACCATTACCCCCTATACGCTCGTGGGTACCGGCAAGGTAAGCGGTGCCGCTTTGGTTATTCAAAGTTCGCCACTGACCAATACTATCAGCACCACCAACGATTATAGTGGCGGCACCCTCATCAACGCGGGGATGCTCAAGCTCGGAACCGCTAATGCGCTCGGCACTCCTTCGGGGCCATTCCTGGCCACCGTCCAGTCTGGTACGGCGCTTGATTTGAATGGCATTGACATCCAGGCGGCCACGGGGAGCACCAAGCCGATCCTCCTCAATGGGCAGCGGGATGCCAACACCGGATCGCTAATCAACAGTGGGGGTAACTTGAATAACCAGGGGGTCAAGGCGGTGACCTTGGGCAGCGATGCGTCCGTGGGACAGAACAACACCTCCCGCTTTGATATCCGTGGTGGCATTGATGGTGGCGGGCACGTGCTCACCAAAGTGGGAATTAACCGCGTGGCGGTGACGACTGCCATGATCAATTTGGCGGGGATCATTGTGACCAACGGTGCGCTGGAGTTGCAAGCCTCCATTACCGGCACGCCGCTGGCGACGGTTTATACTAATGCCATCCTTTCCACCTATGGCGGGGTCACGGAAAATACGCCGGTGACGCTCATCGGCGGAACCCTTGCAACGGAGATATCGGGAAATCCGAATACCTTCGCGGGGCCGGTGACGCTTACTCCTGGATTTAACACCTTCAATTCGCTGGGTGCCACGCTGATTATTTCCGGCAAGGTCACTGGTCCTGGCACGCTCATTAAGACTGGTCCCGGACAAGTCACGCTTGGAGCGGATAACGATTGGGCAGGCGGACTTCAGCTTGCTGCGGGAATATTGGCAGTGGGCAACGGCGGGACGGTGGGTTCGCTCGGCGGCGCAACCCCGTGGTCTTCCCCAGTCACAAATAATGGTGCGCTGGCCTTTGCCCGGTCGGACACCAATGTTTTTAGCGGGGTTATTTACGGCACGGGCAGACTAATCCAACGCGGCCCTGGCAAACTGTTCCTGGGCGCGGATAATCAATACACGGGACCGACCGTCGTTTCCGGTGGTACGCTGGTAAAGAGTTCTCAGAACGATTTGCCGGTCAATACGGCCCTGGTCCTGGGTGAGACCAACCTGACGACCGCTGGTACATTGGACCTTGGGACCTTCAGTCAGACGGTTTCTTCCTTGGCGGTAAGCAGCACCAATTCAACGGCCACGAACTCCATTATCATTGGCATTGGGCAAACCTTGGCGGTCGGTGGCAACTTTACCGTAGGCGTTGACGTCGGCACCAACGACTACACCAATCTGAGGATTTCAGGCGGGGGCTCACTGATTGTTACTAACGCCTCCCAGTACTTCACCGTCGGTACCAACGTGGCTGCTGCCAATGCGCACGGCAATAGCAGTACGCTCGACCTCTCCAAATTGGCCAGTGTCACCCTTGGCAACAGCAGTATCCCGATCAGTGAATTCCGCGTTGCCTATGGCAATGGCAGTGGGGGAACGAGTGACACCTTGACGCTCTCGGACACCAATAACCTGATCACTGCCACCACCTTCCAGTTAGGTAATTCGCTCCAAAATAACGCCAGTTCCGGCACCAATATCCTGGGCGCCGGGACCAACGTTCTGCTTGCGGACACATTCAATATCGCCCTGTGCAAAGCGAACGGCACGCTCAAGTTTGCGTCCCAGACCGCAGGTAGTCCCGGCACTGTAATTATCGGCGGCAAGACCGGGTCGGCAGCCAATATCTGGCTCGGCTACAAGAATAACACAGGGACAGCGGGTACTCCCACCGGCACTTTGGACCTGCGTGGCCATAACGCCACGGTCACGGCCGGGAACTTGTACATTGGGATTGAAAACGGAGCGGGTAACATTGGCGGTACGGTTGGGAATCTTTACTTCGACAGCGGTATCTTTACGGTGACGAACATTACCATGGCGGTCAAAAGCAACACCTGCACTGGTTCGGCGGTGGCCACACTGAATGTCGGCGGTGGCACGTTCACGGTGTACTCTGGCGGCTCGTTTAAACTTGCCACCCAAGGCACCAATAGTTCGGCCAGCGGAACGCTGAATATCACCGGGGGCACCTTTAATTCGCAGGCGGACATCCTCAAAGTCACCAATGCGGTGGCGGGCGGGTCCGTGGCCGCGACGGCGATGGTGGCCAACGCGACGCTGATATTGGGGGGTAAACTCGGCACCGTAGCCGTGCCTTTGGATAGTGTGCAGTTCACGAATGCACTGCTCTCCTTGAATGTGTTTTCCGCCGTCACGAACGTGGTGACAACCACCCTCAGCGTGGGTGGAGCCAATACCATTGGCATTTCGCAGTTGCCGCCGATGTCCACCACAACGACGCAACTGACCCTCATCAAATACACCACGCTGGCGGGCGCCTATAATTTCAGTCTCGCCAGTGGCTACCGGGTGCCGGGGTATCTTTCCAACAATATCGCCAATGCTTCCATTGACTTGGTCCTCACGAATGCGACGGATGCGCAAGGCAATTATCCCATTACTTGGACCGGTGTGAAGAATGGGAACTGGGATATTAATACCTCGACCAATTGGGTGGATCTGTTGCCTGTCCCCACCATGTATCAGCAATCTATTCTGGGCGGTGATAATGTCCGGTTTGATGATAGTGCCTTGGGTGTTACGACGGTGAATCTGACCACCAATCTCTCGCCGACCTCGGTGACTTTCAGCAACACCAGCGTTAGCTACACCTTCACTGGTGCTGGCAAGCTCACCGGCGGAACGGGGCTGACCAAATGGAATACCGGCAGTGTGACCCTCAATCAGGCCAATGATTATACCGGTCTCACTGTCCTGAATGGAGGCACCCTGTCGCTCGGTGTGAATAATGCCCTGCCCACCGGTACCACCGTCAATTTCAGCCCGACCAATGGCGGTGTGACGCTGGCCACTCTGGATCTGCAAGGGCACAGCCAGACTATCGCCAAACTTTCCCTCAGCACCACGGGTTTGACCAATACTCTGGCCACCAATCACATCACTGCCATCATTACCGGCGGTCCGGCTTCCACTCTCACGGTCAACGGTGCCGCTGATATCAACATTGGGCCGAGCGTGCTCGCCGGCGTCAATCCGGTGATTACCAATACCTTGGACATGTCTGGGCTGGGGAACTTTATCTACACGGCTGTCAACAACACCTTCCGCGTTGGCCCGTTAAGTTCTGGCAATTATGGTCAGTTCGCCGTCGCTACGCTGGCCGCCACGAATACCATTACGGCCATAACGTTGGCTCTTGGCGATATAACTACGGCTGGCTGTACCACCAATTTCACCAATCAACTTCACTTTGGCCAGGTGAATACGATCAATGCCAGTAACGTGTACTTGGGTTCCAGAACGGCCCACGCGACCATGGATTTTGCGGCCGGTTGGGTTTCGCCGTCGCTCACGTTGCGTGGCGCGGCGGGTGGGAGCAGTCCCGTTGCCAATATGCTGGTGGGGGCGGCCGATAATAATAATACCAACCTGTCCCTCAACCATGTGTTCGATGTGAGCGCCGGCACGCTGGATGCCCTCATCGTCAATCTGACCGTGGGGCGGAACCAGCAGCGTTGGACCATGGAAAATGGCTTCTTCCGCATGGGGGCGGGCACGCTGGTTGCCTCGAACCTGATCGTGGGCCAAGTCTTGGGAGCCAATAGCACGAATGGTGCGGGGAATGGAACTTTCTTTCTGAGCGGAGGCTCGGTGATGGCCAATATTTTGACCCTTGCCGACAATAACTCGCTTTATGGAGCAACCAGTACTGGCACGCTCGTGCTGACAAACAATGGGGCTTTCCAAGTGCGATCAATCACCAAGGGCAACGTGGTCGGCACGTCGGCTGGCACCATCACGCTCAATGGCACCAATGCGGTGCTGGATCTGCTAGGTGGCACCATTGGGACCAATG
>JBAXGN010000034.1 GCA_037139415.1 Verrucomicrobiota bacterium
ACCTCGACCGCCGCACCCGCGCCAAACGCTGGATGATCAGTGTCCCTGAATAACCGACTCCCTCGATGCAAACCATCAAAATGGGGCGGCTGAAAATGGAATCCCATTGGCAACCGTCCCATTTTGCATTTTTATGCCTGAACATATTTCATTCCGCACTCCGCAATCCGAAATCGAATTATTCTCCTCTGGGAGGCAACCAACTCCAACCAGTCCCTGCTACCATGAGGCCCATGAATGACATGAATATGAATATATATTCGAGACCCGAATTGCGAACTCCGAACTGGCGGCAACCATTCGCGTGGATTGGCGTGATTCGCGGGCTCCGGTCTTCGGTCTTGGCACCTTCTGGTCATAATTTTTATGCCAATAAATTTTTCTGCCATGTTCGATTTCCCATCCGTGGTGGAAAATCAAATTCATCACAATTTTATCACAATTTGTGTGAAAAATTCTATTTCATCACAAAAACATCACAATTTCCAAAACTGTACCACCTATCCGTGGCGTAGTCGCCGACGTGAGTCGGCGCAAACTATTCAACCGTCTACCTTGCAATGGCTTATGAACCAAATCTCCCATAAAACTTCACCATTACACCGCCCACACTGGTGTAATTTTGGGCTACTTTTGGAGTACTTTTTCCTGGCATTCCAACTCCAAACTCCCAGCTTCTACCTTTTGGCGGTGATTTTTCTGCCCCAAAATATTTCTGCAAAAGTTCTTTCGGATTGCCGTTTTCGCGCTTCGGACTTATTCCATCCTGTCCATCCCGTTCATCCTGTCTTTCGAATTCGCGTTTTTAGCATATTTCGCGGTTTGCATTCCTCGCCCGCTTTAACTCCTGCCTCCAAGCCCCTGTCTTCTTCACTTTAATTTTTCTGCCCAACAATATTTCTGCAAAAATGTTCCGGTTTCAGACTTCGAATTTGTTACCCATGCACAATTTTAGCACAATCCTGATGTCAACGAACCTGTTCTAGCCGGTTAAAAGATTTGTCGTTTGTTTGATTGCAAAAATTGTGACAACAAGGCATGGTATTGACCGTAGTATCTGGTCAGGCGCAAGGCGATTCCATGCGCCTGTGTTCTGTGCCAAAACGAAACGCAGTGAACGACAGGAATAACCATGAATAAATACATCATTATGGGAGCCAATGGGTCTGGCAAGGGCACCCAGGCAACCCGCTTGTGCAAAATCTATGACCTCATTCATATTTCCGTGGGCGATATTTTCCGCTGGAACATCCAAAACCATACCAAGATGGCCGCGCGTGTGCAGCGCATCATCGCTTCCGGGGCGCTGGTTTCCGATGATGTGGTCGAGGAAGTGGTCAAGTTTCGTTTGGACCAGCATGACTGGAACTATGGGTTCATCCTGGATGGCTTTCCGCGTAACCGCCCGCAAGCAGAATTTTTCCTGGAATCATACGATATTGATGCCGTGATCAATATCGAAGTGCCCGATGACGTGGTGGTTGACCGAATGCTAAGCCGCCGGCTCTGTTCCAAATGCGGACTGGATTATAACCTGATTTTCCACCGACCCAAACAAGAGGATGTCTGCGACGTCTGCGGCGGTAAACTGATCAGCCGCCAGGATGATAACCCGGATTCCATCAAGGAACGCCTCAAGGAATATCACGACAAGACCCAACCCATCCTGGATTTGTTCAGCCGCAAGGAAATGATCGTGCAGGCGGATGGCACCCAACCGCCTGATCAGGTTCAAGCGCAGATTTGCGGCGCACTGGATAAGGCCCATGCCGGCAAGCTCGGTTCCTCGCGGTCTGCCTGATGGCCCGCCGCTCAACCTCAGGCCGATTCGAGAATCATGTTCGCATATTGGGTGGTATCACCCGTGCGGATCAGTCCAATCGCCTGGGGTACGCGTTTCTTGAACTCCACATGCGGTTCATGGGTCAGGGTGACCCCTTTGAGGGCTTTCGCAAACGCAAGTTGAGTGGCAGGGGTGTTATGCTCCAGGAATTCCCGCGCCATCCAGGCCTTGCCGAGCACAAAGTTAGGCCGGATCGCATTGAGCACTTGCAGTACCGTCGGTAGATCATCCACCAGGGAAATATCCACCGTCTCGATTTGCGGCCAGAACGGAAAGCCGCGATCCGAGATGACAAAGGTGTTCGTATGACGCACCCGGCTGAGCAGGTCGTTGATGCGCGGATTCAAAATGCCAGTTTTCAACATAAGTAGTTATAAATTTAAGGTCCGTCCACAGCTTAAATCATGGGGGTGCCAAAATCTATAAAATTCCGTTCGACAAAACCAAAGTTCAAGGTAAGGTTTGCCCGTTGTTATGACTAATGAGACCATTATAAAAGATAATACAGCCAATCCAGCCCCGCTCGGGTTGTTCGCCTTCGGCATGACTACCGTGTTGCTCAACCTGCATAATGCCGGGTTCTATGAGTTGAACAGTATGATCATGGCCATGGGGATTTGCTATGGTGGCGTGGCGCAAGTCATCGTCGGCATTATGGAGTGGAAGAAAAAGAACACCTTTGGCACGGTGGCGTTCACTTCCTACGGGTTGTTCTGGTTGAGCTTGGTTGTGCTTTGGGTGCTGCCCAAAGTGGCAGGTGTGACTGCCACCGATAAAAAGGCGGTGGGTTGCTATCTCGTCGTTTGGGGATTATTCACGTTCATTCTCCTCGTGGGGGCCTTGAAAACCAATAAAGCCTTGATTACGGTATTCGCCACCTTGACCCTATTATTCTTCTTGTTGGCCGCTGGCGATTTCACCGGCAATGCCATGTGGACCACCATTGCCGGCTACGAGGGTATTTTCACCGGTCTCTCCGCTATTTATCTGGGTGCGGCTCAAGTGCTGAATGAGATGCATGGCCGGACGGTGTTGCCCATCGGCGAATGCCCCAAGGCCTGACGGGATACGTTGGCTGGTAATGGCTTGAGGCGCTGCATTCTCCCTTGCAGTGTGTGGCTGGTTGGCCCGTCTCCCGCGTCAAAGTTTTTTGACGCCTGAAAATTCGTAATTCTGCTTCATTTCATCCAGGGACTTGTGCATGATGCCGCGAATTGTGCCATGACAAACCTGATGAGACAGGCCATTAATTTGTGTGCGATCCTGGCTCTGACGGCTGGGATGACCGGGTGTATCCGGTACGAAGCCAAGCCGTTAATGCCGATGCAGTCTGCGGCGGCATTGGAGGCTCGCGGCCTCGAGGATGCATCGTTACGGCAGTTTCTCGCCACCAACGCCCCCGCTTTGGCGCGGGAATGGCCCCGCAAATCATGGGACATCGAGAGCCTGACGTGGGCCGGCTGGCATTTCCATTCTTCCATCGCGGTGGCGCGCGCTCAATACGAAGTCGCACGGGCCGGAATTGTGACCGCTGGCGGGCGGCTCAATCCCGTAATTTCCTCCGTGTTCGGCTATAGCGCCACCGCTGGCACCGGCCTGAATCCATGGATGCCGGGGCTTTCTCTCGACGTGCCGATCGAAACTGCCGGCAAGCGCAATGACCGCATCGAACAAGCGCGGCACGCCTCCTTCGCGGCCTACTTTGGAGTGGCAACGGCGGCCTGGCAGGTGCGCACGCACATTCGGGCAACTGCCTTGGAATGGGCGGCCGCCCGCAAGCGCCAGACTTTTCTTGAAACCCAATTGCAGGCGCAGGATGAAATGATCCGTTCCCTGGAACAGCGGGTGACGGCTGGGGCGCTGACGGCGGTGGAACTCATGCCCGCCCGGGTGCAGCGAACCAGGATTCTGGTAGATCTGGATGATGCCAAGCGGGTGTCCATGGAAGCTTTGCCCAGGTTGGCGGATGCCATCGGCTTGCCCGCCCGCGCTCTGCAAGGGGTGAATATCAGCATGGATGTCTTTGCCGGACCGTCCCCGCGCCCGGCAGCGTCCCTCAATATTCCCGAACGCCGCCAGCAGGTGCTGCAGCAGCGCCCGGAGATTTTGGCCGCGCTGGAGGAGTACGCCGCCACTCAGGCCTCCTTGCAGCTTGAGATCGCGCGGCAATATCCCGATGTGCATCTCTCGCCCGGCTATCAATGGGATCAGGGCAATAGCAAATGGACGCTCGGCATGAGTTTGGAGTTGCCGGTGCTGAACCAGAACCAGGGCCCCATTGCCGAGGCCAAAGCCCGGCGCGAGGCGGCGGCCGTACGATTCATGGCGTTGCAGGCGCGCGTGCTCTCGGATTTGGACCTAGCCTCCGCCTCGCTTCAGGCCGCGCAAGCGCATCAAGCAGCGATGGAGCCGGTGCGCGCGGCCTTGGAAACGCAGCGCCGCTCGCAGCAAAGCCTGGTGGATGCCGGCGCGCTGGATCGCCTGGATCTATTGGCCACGCGGGTGGAGTTGGCCGCCAATGAACTGGCGCTGTTCGAAGCGCGCTATAAAGTGGAACAGGCATTTTTAACCTGGCTGGATGCCAGCCAGGTCGGTCCGTTAGCGGCGCCATCTGATGCCGCCAAACCCATAACCCCTCAGCAAACAAAACCGTGAAAAACATCATTTTAGGATTGGTCCTTGGTGCGGCGCTTGGCGGCCTGGGCGCCTGGTGGTTCGGCAACTCCGGCCACGAGGAGAAAGCTCCCGAAAAGAAAGAGGAAGCCCACGGCGAGCAAAAGGAGTCCTTTCTCCAGCATACCACCAATGGCCAGACCTTCCTCAAACTGGACGCCGCCGCGCAGGCTCGCAGCGGTCTGCAAGTGGCGGCCTTGACCGTCGCCCAGCTCAAGCCTGAAGTGAAGACGTTCGGGCGCGTTCTGGACCCCGCCCCCCTGGCTGCCATGGTTTCAGAATTGGCCGTGATTGAGAACGCGATGCAGGCCGCGCTCAAGGAGCAGGAGCGCCTGCGCCGGTTGGCGCAGGATCAGAATGCCTCGGCGCGCGCCATTGAAGCGGCGGAAACCACCGTCCAGCAGAGCCGCCTGCAGATTGCGGCGATCCAGGAGCGGATCGCGCTGGCTTGGGGCAAAGCGGTGGCGTCCCGATCGGATTTATCCGCCTTCATTCGTCAGTTAATTCAGCAGACGACCGTGCTGGTTCGCTTGGATTTGCCTTTGGGCTCCGCCATCTCCGGCCAGCCATTGTCCGCGCAAGTGGCTCCTTTGTCGGCAGAAGATAGCCGGTTGGAGGCGCGGTTTCTCAGTGCCGTCACCAGTGCCGATCCGCTGACGCAAGGGCAGGGGTTCATGTTCCAAACGGATCCCGGCCAGATTTCCCTGCCGCCGGGTTGCGCGGTCGTCGGTTGGATGACTATCCCGGGCCAATCAGAAACGGGCGTGCTGGTGCCTCGCGAGGCGTTGATCCGCCATGAGGGGGAAAACTTCGTTTATGTCCAGACCGGCGCTGAGACCTTTGAGCGTGTGGAGGTGGTGGTGAAACGGTTCACGGATCGCGGTGCATTCGTGATCAAAGATATAAAGACGGGGGACAAAGTCGTCGTGGCTGGAGCGCAGCAGTTGTTATCCGAAGAACTCAAGGCCAAGGGGGGCGCTGACTAACATGTTGCAAGCTATCGTTCAGTTTTCCCTCCGGTTCCGGGGTGTGGTGGTGGCGCTTGCCTGTCTGCTGCTGGCGTTCGGCTTGTACGTGGCCCGGAATGCCAAGCTGGATGTCTTCCCGGACTTTGTGCCGCCCCAGGTGGTCATCCAGACGGAAGCTCCGGGGCTATCCCCCGAGCAGGTCGAGGCGCTCGTGACGCGCCCCGTGGAAACTGCGGTCAACGGCCTCGGCAACCAGGAGGCCATGCGCTCCGAGTCCATCCAGGGGCTTTCCATCATCACCGTGGTGTTCAAGGAGGGCACGGAAATTTATACCGCCCGCCAAATGCTGGCGGAAAAGCTGACGGCGGTGGTCGGGCAGTTGCCGGCCGGTGTCAGGACGCCCAAGATGTCGCCGCTAACCTCATCCACCATGGACATGCTCAAGGTGGGGATGCTCTCCGATAAAATGTCGCCAATGGAACTCCGGACGTTTGCCGATTGGACCGTGCGGCCCAGGTTGTTGGCGGTTCCGGGCGTGGCCAAGTGCAGCGTCTTCGGCGGCGATGTCCGCCAATGGCAAATCCAGGTGGACCCGGAGAAATTGCGGGCGCGCGGGGTGGCGCTGACGGATATCCTGGCGGCCGCGCGTGCGGCCACTGGCGTGCAAGGCGCCGGGTTCATCGAGAACCAGAACCAACGGGTGCTGCTCCAAACCGAGGGGCAGACGCTCGATCCGGAAATCCTGGGCGGCGTGGTGGTGGCGCATCGGGATGGCCAGAGCGTGCTGCTGCGGGATTTGGCCCGGGTGGTGGAGGGCGTGGAGCCGAAGTTCGGCGATTCCCTGATCATGGGCAAGCCGGGCATCCTGCTCACCATGTCGAGCCAATACGGCGCCAACACCATGGAAGTTACGCGGGAACTTGAAGTCGCGCTCGAAGAATTGAAGCCCGTGTTTAAGCAGGAAGGCATCACGCTCTATCCGCGCCTGCATCGCCCCGCTACCTTTATCGAGACGGCCCTCACCAACATGAAAGGCTCCCTGGCGCTGGGCGGCATCCTGGTGGCGGTGGTGTTGTTCATCCTGCTGGGCAGCATCCGCACCGCGCTGATCTCCATCACGGCCATTCCGCTGTCCTTGCTGACGGCGGTCATCATTCTGGACAAGCTGGGCATTACGCTGAACACCATCACCCTGGGCGGATTAGCCATCGCCTTGGGCGAAGTGGTGGACGATTCAATCATTGATGTGGAAAATATCTTTCGCCGATTACGGGAGAATCGGGCGCTGGCCCAACCGCGTCCGGCCTTTGCGGTGGTCCTGGACGCTTCCCTGGAAGTGCGCCGGGCGGTGGTGTTTGCCACGTTCGTGGTGGTGCTGGTGTTCCTGCCGGTGCTGACGCTCACTGGCCTGCAAGGGAGCTTCTTCGCGCCACTGGCGCAAAGCTACATCCTGGCCATCCTGGCCTCGCTGGTCATGGCGCTGACGCTGACGCCCGCGCTGGCCTTCCTTTTTTTTGGCCGGGGGGTTCGCAGCTTATCGGAACCATGGCTGCAACGGATGCTCAAGGCGGCGTACGGCTGGATTCTCAAATGGATTCTGCGCGTTCCCTCGCTGCTGATCATTCTCGTCGCGGCGGCGTGCGTGTGGGCGGTCACCCGGTTGCCGCAATTGGGCGGGGAGTTCCTGCCGGAATTTCGCGAAGGCCATTTCGTCCTGCAAGTCAGCACCGCGCCGGGCACGTCGCTGCCCGAGATGATGCGGCTGGGCAAACAACTGGCGGCTGCCCTCCTGGCGCATCCCAAGATTGACACTGTGGAGCAACAGATCGGCCGGGCAGAGCAGGGGGAGGATCCTTGGGGCCCGCATCGCAGCGAGTTTCACGTTGAATTGAAACGTATGCCTGCTGAGGAAGAGGAAAAGATGTCTGACGAAATCCGCAAAATCCTCGGCGAGTTTCCGGGCATCCAATTTGAAGTGCTCACCTTCCTCGGTGACCGCATTGGTGAATCCATCTCCGGCGAAACCGCTCAGGTGGTGGTCAGCCTCTTTGGCGACGACTTCGATCTGCTGGATGAAAAGGGCGCGGAAGTGGCGCAGGTGCTGCAAACCGTCAAGGGCGCCCGCGATGTGCAAGTCAAGTCGCCGCCCGGTTCGCCGCGCCTGACCATCCGCCTGCGTTTCGACCGCCTTTCGCAATTCGGTATGCGGCCCGTCGAGGTGCTGGAGGCCATCCAAACCGCCTATCAAGGCACCGTGGCCGCGCAGACCTATCGCGGCAACCAAGTCACCGATCTCGCCGTCATCATGGCCGACTCCTTCCGTCGCGACCCGGAATCCGTGGGCACGCTGATGCTCCGCAATTCCCAAGGGCTCTCGGTGCCGCTGAGTGAAGTGGCCGAAATTGAAATGGGCAACGGCCGCTTCAGCATCCTGCGCGAGGGGGCGCGCCGGCGGCAGACCGTCACCTGCAACGTGGAGAATCGTGACATCGAAACCTTCGTGGCCGAGGCCCGCGAGAGCATCCGCGCCAAAGTCACCTTGCCCCACGACCTCTATTTGAACTACAGCGGCGCCGCCGAAGCCCAGCAGAAGGCCCGCCATCAACTCCTCCTCCATTCCGCCATTGCGGCGGTGGGCATCCTGCTGTTGCTGGCGGTGGCCTTTCGTAGCTGGCGCAACCTGCTGCTGGTGCTGTGCAATCTGCCCTTTGCCTTGGTGGGTGGTGTGTTAACCCTTTGGCTTTGCAAGAAGTTCGGCGAGAGCGGCACCTTGAGCATCGGCGCGCTGGTGGGTTTTGTGACCCTCTTCGGCATCACCATGCGCAATTCTATCATGATGATTTCCCACTTTGAGAACCTCGTGAAAAACGAAGGGATGACCTGGGGCGTGGATGCGGCCCTGCGGGGCGCTTCCGAACGCCTGATGCCGATCCTGATGACCGCCACCGTCACCGCGTTGGGGTTGTTGCCGCTGGCTTTGGGGGCGGGGGAAGCGGGTCGCGAGATTGAAGGCCCCATGGCGATGGTCATCTTGGGCGGTCTGGCCACATCAACACTGCTCAACCTCCTCGTGCTCCCCACGCTGGCGTTGCACTTTGCCAAATTCAATCAGGCGGAATAACGCCGCAGCGGCGACGCTTAGATTCCGTCTGCGAAGTTGGGCGGCAGTTCGTGGGCCACCGAGGTTTCCGGCGGCAGTTCGGCACCCTCTTGGGCCAGCACCCGGTACTGCTTAATCTGGAACGAGACTTCGCTGCCTTCGGAGAGGCCATGGACCGAATAGTCTTCCTTGGACACACGCGCCCGCACGGTCAGGCCGGACGGCATTTCCAATTCCAACCGCAAGGCGACGCCCAGAAAGAAGGTGTGCCGCAGGATGGCGTGGTAACGGTATTGGGTGAGGTCGCCGGAAATCTGCACCGCGTAGGGGCGGAAGCCGATGCGCATTTTCTGGCCTTCGCCCAGGCCGTGCGCCGGGAATTCCAGTTCGCCGTAGCGCGCCACGCCATTCTTTACCTCGGTTTCGAGCATGTTCATGACGCCGATGAAGCGGGCGACGAATTCGTTGACCGGCCGCTCATAGACTTCGCGGGGGGTGCCGATTTGTTCAAGGTGGCCACGGGAGAAAATGGCGATGCGCTTGGAGACTTCCATGGCCTCCTCCTGATCGTGCGTGACGAAGATGGTGGTGACGTTCAGATCGTGGTGCAGGCGGACCAACCATTCGCGGAGTTCCTGCCGGATTTTGGCGTCCACCGCGCCGAACGGTTCGTCGAGCAGCAGGACGTCCGGCTTGGAGGCGAGGGCGCGGGCGATGGCCACGCGCTGGCGCTGCCCGCCGGAGAGCTGGTGCGGATGCCGCTTTTCCAAGCCTTGGAGGCCGAAAAGTTCGAGCAGTTCCTGGACACGCGCTTCGCGATCTTCGCGCTTCCAGTTTTTGATTTTCAGGCCGAAGGCGATGTTATCGAAGACGGACATGCTCTTGAAGAGGGCGTAGTTCTGGAACACGAACCCGATGTTGCGTTGTTGCACGGGCACATCGTTGACCTTTTGGCCATGGACGAAGATGTCGCCTTCGGTGGGCGTTTCCAAACCGGCGATCATGCGCAGAACGGTGGTCTTGCCGCCGCCGCTGGGGCCGAGCAGCGCCATGAGTTCGCCGTCTTCGACTTCAAAATTGATCTGGCTGACGGCGGCGACGTCGCCAAAGCGTTTGCTGATGTTTTTAAGTTGGATGCTCATGTGGCGTTGTGGCGTTGCAATCAGTAGTGCGGTTCGTTTTCGAGGGGCGGGGTTTCCACCGTTTGCGCCAGTTCCAGTTCGCGGTGGGTCCGCCATTCCAGGTAGGTCTTGAGCAGGAGGGTGACGAGCGCCAGCATGGCTAGCAGGCTGGCGACCGCAAAGGCGGCGGCGGCGTTGTATTCGTTGTACAGTTTCTCCACGCGCAGCGGCATGGTATCCGTCTGCCCGGTGATGTGGCCCGAGACCACCGAGACCGCGCCGAATTCGCCCATGGCCCGCGCGTTGCACAGGATGATGCCGAAGAGCAGGCCCCACTTGATAGAGGGCAGGGTGACGTGCCAGAAGGTTTGCCAGCCGCTCGCACCCAGCGTCAGCGCCGCCTGCTCCTGCTCGGTGCCTTGCGATTGCATGAGCGGGATCAGTTCGCGGGCGACAAAGGGGAAGGTAATGAACACCGTGGCCAGTACAATGCCCGGCACGGCGAAGATGATTTGAAGGTCGTGCCGGCCCAGCCAGGGGCCGAGGAATCCCTGGGTGCCGAACAGCACCACGAACATCAACCCCGCCACCACCGGGGAGACGGAAAACGGCAGATCAATCAGCGTGATGAGAAATGATTTCCACCGGAACTCGAACTTGGTGATCGCCCAGGCGGCAGCGACGCCAAAGACCACGTTCAGCGGCACGGAAATCACGGATACCAGCAGGGTGAGTTTGATGGCGGACCAGGAGTCAGGGTGCGTCAGGGATTTCAGATAGTATGCCCAGCCTTTGGCGAACGCCTGCACAAAGACGTTCAGCAGCGGCAGCAGCAGGAACACCAGCGCGAACGCCAGGGCGATCACGATCAGCGTCCATTTGACCACGGGATGCTCTTCCGAGCCGCGCTGCGATTGGCGGCGTTCCTTCGCCCAGTTGCGTTTGATGGTGCCAGCCATAGTTCAGTGTTGAAAGCGACTCGCCCATTGTTCGAGCCAGTTGACCAGTGCCAGCAGCACGAAGGAAATCGCCAGCAGCACCACCGCCAGCGTAATTGCGCCATGGTAATCGTACTCTTCCAGGCGCATCACGATGAGGTAGGGGGCAATCTCGGTTTTAAACGGCAGATTCCCGGAGATAAATACGATGGAACCGTATTCGCCAATGGCCCGTGCAAAGGCCAGGGAGAACCCAGTGAGGATCGGCGGCCAGAGCGTGGGGGCGATGACGCTGCAAAAAGTGCGGAAGCGCCCCGCGCCGAGGATGGCGGCGGCTTCTTCCACATCGCGATCCATGCTTTCGATGACCGGTTGCAGGGTGCGGACCACAAACGGCATGCCGACGAAGGTCAGGGCGATCACCACTCCCAGCCGGCTGTAAGCTCCTTGGATGCCCAGGGGCGTCAGGAAGTGGCCGAGCCAGCCGTTGGCCGCAAACAGGTTGGCCAGCGTCAGGCCTGCCACGGCCGTGGGTAGCGCAAAGGGAAAATCAATCAGCGCGTCCAGAAATCGGCGACCGGGAAAATCATAGCGCACCAGCACCCAGGCCAGCAGGGTGCCGAAGATGGCGTTGGCCAGCGCGGCGGCAAACGACGCGCCAAAGGTGAGCTTGTAGGCGGCCAAGGCGCGCTCGGTGGTGGCTAATCGCCAGAAGTCCGCCCATGACATTTCAGCGACCCGCAAGAACATCGCGCCAATGGGGATCAGCACGAGGATGCTCAGATAACACAGAGAAAAGCCCATCGTCAGGCCGAAGCCGGGCAACAATCGTTTTGGGCGATTAGGCATGCGCAATTAGGTTTTCAAACCTGAACTTCCGTAACTCTAGGCGCATGATAAAAAAAGCCAAGCATTCTTGAAAACTTTTTCCGGTCTAATGCCGCGGCATCTGGTCGAAGGCGGCACCTTCGGAGAAATGCGTCTTTTGGGCATTTGCCCAACCGCCAAACAGTTCATCAATCGTGAATAGTTGCACTTTCCCCAATTGCTTTTCCGCGCGTGACGCCGCTGGCTCAAACTGCGGACGGTAATAATGTCGGGCAATGATCTCCTGCCCGGTTTCGCTGTAGAGGAAATTCAGATACGCTTTGGCAACGGCCTCGGTGCCTTTGTGTTTCACGACCTCGTCCACGATGGCCACCGGCGGTTCGGCCAGAATGCTGATGGAAGGCACCACGAGTTCATTCTTTTCGCCGCTCATTTCCTTGAGCGCCAGATGGGCCTCATTTTCCCAGGCAATCAGCACATCACCGATGCCTCGTTGAGTGAAGGAGGTGGTAGCGCCGCGCGCCCCGGAATCCAAGATCGGAACATTGCGGAAAATGGCCGTGACAAACGCTTTGGCTTTCGCCTGATCGCCTTGGTTTTTCTTCAAAGCATAGCCCCAGGCCGCCAGGTAATTCCAGCGCGCGCCGCCCGAAGTCTTTGGGTTGGGAGTTATCACTGAAACGCCGGGCCGGGCCAAGTCATCCCAATCCTTGATGTTCTTAGGATTTCCTTTGCGCACCAGGAAAACGATGGTCGAAGCGTACGGGGTGCTGTTATGCGGTAAGCGCTTTTGCCAATCCGCACTCAAAAGCCGACCCTTTTCCGCAATCATATCAATGTCATAGGCCAGTGCCAGCGTCACCACATCGGCCTTTAACCCATCAATGACCGCCCTGGCCTGTTTGCCGGACCCGCCATGGGATTGTTGGATGGAAAGCTTATCACCCGTCTTGGTCTCCCACTGTTTGATGAATACCGTGTTGATGTCCCGATACAACTCCCTCGTGGGATCATACGAGGCGTTGAGCAGCGTGAATTCTCCGGCCCCGGCAACGTTGCTCAGGACCATACCGCAAAGCAGCACCCCTGCCGCGCTTATCAAACGACCGTAAATCGCGACAGCTAACGCTGGCCAGCTAACGAAAGATTGACCGGAATTCAACGGTGCCATTTTCATAAAAATCACTTTCATAAACCATAAAACACACTTTTATAATCGAAATACTAAGGATGCATAAAATGCTGAATCACAGCAAAATGTCAAATTTGTTTTTATACTTGATAAAATCGGTCAAGTATCCACAATATGGCCATGAAGTTAACGTTGCGCAGTGAATATGCTCTCCGTGCTCTGGCTGTCTTGGGGATGTCCTATGAGCAGCCGGTGGTCCCCATTGAAACAATTTCATCCCAGCAGCATATCCCTAAACGCTTCTTAGAGCAAATTCTTAACGATTTAAAAAATGCCGGCATCGTGGAAAGCCGACGCGGTACCAATGGCGGGTATCGCCTGGCCAAGCCGCCCGAGCAGATTTCCCTAGCCTCGGTGATTCGGCACTTGGATGGGGCGCTGGCGCCAGTCCGGTGCGTAAGCGAGAATTTTTATCAGCAATGCTCGTGCCCGGATGAGGCGCGATGCGGCATCCGCAGCATCATGAAAGAGGTGCGTGATGCCATTGTGAAAACCATGGATAACATCACGGTGGCAGACCTTTGCGCACGTTATCGCAAGCTCCAAGGTGATCTAAACAATCCGACGGATTACGTGATTTGACGCGGTATGGAAAAATGTTCATTTTTTATTGAACAAAATGAAAATTAGGCTAGCCTATGCCCATGACGCTGCAATTGGAATCTCGTAGCCTTGCTCCACGAGATCGTCAGTCTCCTGCGCCACTAACGGCGCTGGAAACTGAAGTCATTGATTTTTTCGTTCATCTGGCACGCCTGCTCGGCTTGCCTAAATCCGTCGCGGAAATATACGGACTGCTCTTCTTGAGTTTGCAGCCACTCTCCATGGACCAAATCATGGGCCGTTTGTCAGTCAGCAAGGGGTCGGCCAGCCAGGGACTCAAGTTTTTGCGCAATCTGGGAGCGGTTCAAACTGTGTATGCGGCTGGCAGTCGGTGCGACCATTTCAAGGCGGAAACCGAATTGCGCCGGTTGGCGGGCGGTTTTTTGAGCAAGCAACTGGGGCCGCATTTTGAATCCAGTCTGGAACGGCTGGAACGAATTGAGCGGGGTTTGGCTCAGGTACCGGAATCCGAGCGGGGAGAATTGGGCATGCGCGTCCGGAAACTGCGACAGTGGGAAAAGCGGGGGCGGCAATTGGCACCCGTACTGGCCAAACTGCTCGGGTAAATCAGATAGACATACCGTCGTATGAAACGGCGGATTAAACATCGTGGTGAAGGCGAGAACGCCCATCGCGCTCAAGGTGCGATGGCGGCGAATGGCGGTAGCATGATTAGACCAGACCATGACCAGTGTTATAACGAAAAACCATGGAAACGGTGAACTTGATTAAGAAAATACTACGACCGTTTGTTCCTCAAATCGTGTTGGAGCGGCGGAAAATGGCCGTAGTCGAACGGCTGGGTAAAAAGGAAATCGCCGATTGGCAGGCAAGGGGGTGTCCGGTACCACCGCCTCATATCGTAAAACAAAGGACCATTGGAGAGTATCAACGCAAATATGGATACAACATTTTGGTGGAAACGGGGACGTTCAATGGCGATATGGTGGAAGCGCAGAAAACCAACTTCAAGAAAATTATTTCGATTGAGCTGGGAGTTGATTTGTTTGTGAAGGCACAACAAAGATTTGCCAAGGATAAACACGTTCGCATTGTACAGGGCGATAGTGGGAAAATGCTGCCGAACATTTTAAAATCTATAAATGAACCCGCCATATTTTGGTTGGATGGACATTACTCCTCAGGCCCAACAGCAAAAGGAGATAAAGAGTGTCCAATATGGGAGGAATTGGATGCTGTTTTCAATGCGAAAATGCTGAATCATATTCTATTAATTGATGATGCACGGCACTTTGTCGGTACGGGTGATTATCCTACAATTGATGCTTTAACAAAATATATCACAAGCAAAAACGGAGCATATCATGTCGAGGTGAAACACGATATTATACGCTATGAGCTTCGGGAAACCGTATCACCTGGTTCGTCATTATACAACGAAGGCGTAGCGCGGCGAGTGGCGGTAGCGTAATCAGATCGGACTATGAGCGAGAATACTAATTTCAATCCCACGCTGGTGGGTTCCCAATTGAGTGAATCGAGCTGGGACACGATTCTGCGTCCCCGCCACGGCTGGTTTGAACTACAACTTGGGGAATTATGGCGCTATCGTGACTTGACGATGATGTTTTTCTGGCGCGATTTCGTCGCACAATATAAGCAGACCATCCTCGGACCGCTGTGGTATTTCATTCAACCACTGTTCACGACGCTGCTTTTTACCGTGGTGTTTGGAAAGGTGGCGAAACTTTCCACCGATAGTCTGCCACCGGTCTTGTTTTATATGGCTGGCATCACTGGGTGGAACTATTTTTCTGAATGCCTGAACCGCACTTCGGGAACTTTCATCAATAACGCCAATATTTTTGGGAAGGTGTATTTTCCGCGTTTAGCGGTTCCACTTTCGATCGTCTTCAGTAACCTCGTTAAGTTCGGGATCCAATTTCTGCTGTTTGCCAGTTTCATGGCATACTATTGGGTGCAGGGGGCGGCTATTCATCCCAATGCTTTGGTGCTCCTGACCCCGGTCTTGCTGCTGATCATGGCCGCGCTGGGGTTGGGTACTGGCATTATTGTTTCGGCGCTGACCGTAAAATATCGGGATTTGCAAATTCTGGTCACCTTTGGAGTGCAACTGGCCATGTATGCTACGCCGGTTATTTATCCACTCTCAATCATCGCAGAAAAGTATCGTTGGATCGTGCTGGCAAACCCCATGGCCCCGGTCATTGAAACATTTCGCTACGCGTTTTTAGGGGCGGGAACGTTTAATCCTATCCATCTACTGATCAGTGCGGTGACTACAGTCATCATTTTATTTGTGGGCATAGTGCTGTTCAACCACGTCGAGCGGACGTTCATGGATACAGTTTAGACGAAGGACCTTCGGCTATGAGTGATATTGCGATTCAGGTGGACAGTCTGTGGAAAAAATACCGACTCGGTGTAGTTGGAACCGGTACGTTGCGCCACGACTTGAACCGCTGGTGGCACCGGGTACGTGGAAAATCGGATCCGTATGCGGCAATCGAACCGGCTGACAACGCCAACGGGACAAGAGCGGGTGGTGATGTCGCCAGTGGTCTTCAAACCGATGAGATTTGGGCGCTGCGCGATCTTTCCTTTGAAGTCAAGCGCGGTGAAGTGATGGGAATCATTGGGCGCAATGGGGCGGGAAAAAGTACGCTGCTCAAAATATTTTCACGAGTTACGGCGCCGACCCGGGGAGAAGTACGCATTAAAGGCCGTATCGCGAGTCTGCTGGAGGTGGGAACGGGTTTTCATCCGGAACTGACTGGCCGAGAAAATATCTTTTTAAACGGTGTGATTTTGGGGATGACCAAGGCGGAAATCCGGAGCAAGTTCGATGAGATTGTGGATTTTGCCGGGGTGGAAAAGTTTATAGATACACCGGTGAAACGCTATTCCAGCGGAATGTGTGTGCGTCTGGCCTTTGCTGTGGCGGCGCATCTCGACCCCGAAATCCTTTTGATTGATGAAGTCTTGGCTGTGGGCGACCATGCGTTTCAGCAAAAGTGCCTTGGCAAAATGAAACAAGTCTCGCACGATCTTGGACGGACCGTGTTGTTTGTCAGCCATAACATGGCAGCCTTGCGAGCACTATGCACCCGGTCTTTGTTGCTGACGGGCGGCACGAAGGCTTTTGACGGAGCGTCGGCAGAGACAATTCAGAGGTATCTGGAAGGCAGTTCAACCGGGGAAACCATCGTGACTTGGAACGCGAATGAGGCGCCGCAAGCGGACGGTTTCGTCATGCATTGTGCTTACATTCGAAATGGTGCCGGGAACATTGTCAACACGGTCCACCATGATGAGGGTTTTGATATTTGCGTGGAATATGAATTGAGCAAGCACCTTAGCGGGATGCGCATTGGTTTCATGATGCAAACGAACGAAGGGGTGGTGGTGTGTGGGTCAAATGATGTGAACGAGGCAATGGACAATGTTCGCCAACCTAATGTCTATGTAAGTGTGTGCCGATTTCCGCCATACGTGTTGAATGAAGGGCAATATCAAATTCAACTTGGTGCCGAAACACCGTTAGGGAGTATGAGCATCTTAACGCCATTTTGTTTGAGTTTCCAGGTTCAGGATTTGGAACGGCATGGGCACGTTAAAATTAAATTACCGGGTATTGTGCGTCCAAGGTTGGCATGGAAAGTTGAGACCATCCCTGCTTTAACCACCGGTCGGCGTGAACCCTGACCAAGTGGAGCTGGTTAAAATGAGCAGAGCAAGCCATGTTGCATAGCATAAATAATCTATTTTGGAGGGTTTTTCTGGGTTGGGGTGCTTGGCGCCGACGCCTGATATTTCAGATCAAACTGCATTATGCGCCGGAACTGGATATACGCGTACCATTAGGGCAAGGGCTTTGCTGTCCTCCTTTTAACGAAGATATTGGAAGTTGTTTTTCTGAAATTTTTCTAGGACGGGAATACGATAATTTGTTGGAGAAAATGCCCATGCCGCAATGCTGGGTGGACATGGGGTGTCATGCGGGATTTTTTTCCTTGTGGCTGCTCTGGCAGCGTCGTCGTCAAAATGCAAACGGCATCTGCGCGGCTTTATTGGTGGACGCTGACCGTCAGCATGAGGCATGGTTAGAGCGGTTGATCCGTATTAACGGATTGGACCAGCAATGGACTTTCCAACTTGGTGCCATCGCTAATGAGCCTGGTGAATGCGAATTCGTGGAACGTGGCTACATGGCTTCTTCGCTTAAGGCGATTGATGGGCAGATCGGTACGGTGGCAAGAGTAAAAGTACTGACGGCCATCGAGATTGCGCGGAAGTTTCCTGGACCGTATGATTTGATAAAACTGGATGTGGAGGGTGCTGAGTATGAGTTTCTGTCGAGCTATTCCGACTTGACTCGGCAGGCGCGGTACTTGCTGGTGGAATGGCATTCCTGGCATCGCGGGGGGGGGGGGCAACGTCAAATCCAGACCATGGCAGATCAGCAGGGCTTCGCGTTGGTATCTGAAATCCAACCGGCACGAGGTGTGAAACAGGGCCAAACAGGTGTCATTTTATATAAGAATTTGCGGTTTTAATTCTGGAATGCATAATCGCCGCAAGGGGCGACAAATAGTCACTGCGCAATGGCGACAACGGCAACAGTTACTAAGACGTACTGCATATATTGGTCATTATCCAAGTCAAATGTCATTGATTTATGCATGTGATTAACCTTGAAAAATGGGCCATTGTGGCGCCTAACAATGAGACCGGGGTGGGCAGAATGACCCAAGATCTTCGCCGTCTCTTGGATCCCATTCGGGTCTTGGTCGCTCCGAACAGACGTCTCAAATCCAATCCGCTTTCAGGACGCGACGCGATGCTGGTCTGGGAGCAGGGTGGGGAAGTGTTGCAAAGCCAGTTGGCCGGACTTCATGGAATTATCCTATTTGAAGATAGTGAGTACGCGCATAAGACCATTGAAGCAGCCAGTTCCATGGGGATCAAAGTGGTCATGTTTGTGCTTTGGGAATGGTTTCGGTATTATGCGAAGATCTGGCAAAGCTGCGATGTGTTTGTATGCAATACAGGCTTCAGTGCGCAATTGATGCGCAAATTTGGCTTTCGTAACACGGTTCAATTGACGTGGCCTGTGGATGTGGCTTCCCTGCCTAATCGCATTCGATCAGGCCCAGCTCGAGTGTTTGTGCATAATGCAGGACTATTTGAGAAGGATGATCGCAAAGCAACCGTGGAAACGTTGGAAGCATTTTCATTGGTGCGCAAGCCTGAGATACAATTGATTGTAAGAGTACAAAATGAACTCACAGTGTCTATTAACGATTCGCGTATCCAGATCAAGCGAGGTAATCTCGCAGATTTCCGGGATTTATACAAAGAAGGCGATGTTGCGGTACATCCCTCCAAGTGCGAAGGACTGGGGTTCGCACTGTTGGAGGCGATGGCAAGTGGAATGCCGTTAATTACGACTGATTACCCCCCAATGAACGAATATGTGACTCGTAAGTCCATGTTGGTGGCCACCAAGTGGGGAAAATATCCGGCGGAACAAACTCAATATATTCCTCAGGCTCATTTCAAACTTCCCAAAGTGAAGGATCTGGCCAGTAAAATCAGTTGGTGTGCCGAGAACGACATGGGTGCCATCAGTCGGGAAAATCGCGCTTGGGCGGAACAGGTTTTTGCCCCGGCTCGCTTGCGCGAGCAATGGCTGACCCAACTCTGCCAGATCGAGGGCGCTTAGAGCAAGCTGACGCGGCCATCACTTTATGCGTATCTTCTATGCCATCGTGGACACGCCCAACGCCAATTTTGCCTCGCAGATTTGGCGCAATAGTTTCCATCTTACCCTGAAGGAGATGGGGCATGAGTTGGTCGAGTTCGATTATGATTTGACCGAGACCATGCGGAAACTGGATCCGTCGGATCCGTCTCAAGCCGCGTATATTGCCACTAATAGGCCGCGCCTGAGCGAAGCCTTAGTAAGACAGCTACGCCGTCTTCACGAGCAAAAGCCGGTGGCTCTCATGTTTAGTTATTTTTATGATGCCTGTATCATGCCGGAGGCAATTGAGGCGATTAAAGCCATGGGCATCGTGACGGTCAATTGGTATTGCAACGCGTCACATCAGTTTCATCTCATTGAGAAAACAAGCCCGCAGTACGATTATATTTTAACGCCGGAGCGGCATCGGATTCCTGATTATCTGCGGATTGGTGCCCGGCCGATTTATTGTCAAATGGCGGCGAATCCGTCCATTTACCGGGCGTATGATTTACCCCGGGAATACGATTTGACCTTCGTCGGTCAAGCGTATGGCGATCGCCCCGAGTATATCCGGCAGTTGCTGCAGGCTGGCTTGGGTGTTCGCGTGTGGGGGGAGAATTGGAACTATTTTTCCCCCAATCCCATATCGCCGGAAAAATGGAATGCCCAACGAGTTTGGCGCGGTCTTCGACGCCGTGCAGCCAAATATAAGGACATTTTTATGGCGTCTCCGCTCTTGCAGAGAGATGCAGATCCTATTTCGCCAACTGTTGTCAGTGCGCCGCACGTCGCGCTGCCGGGCGGTATCATCGGTGGCGTTTTGTCGGATGAGGAAATGATCAAACTCTATAGCCGCTCCAAGATTAACCTTGGGTTTTCTTCCTGCGGAGAAACCCACCGTACAAATCAGCGCATACAGCAGGTGCGGTTGAGAGACTTCGAGGTTCCAATGAGTGGCGGGTTCTACCTGGCGGAGTACTTTGATGAGCTTGAGAACTTTTTTGAAATCGGGAAAGAAATCGTTTGCTTTAGAAATGCCGACGAGTTGATTGAAAAGGCCACTTATTACCTGAGTCATGACGAAGAACGGGAGCGCATACGGATAGCCGGGTTGGAGCGCAGTCGCCGAGACCACACCTGGCAGAAGCGACTGGAAGTAGCGTTTAAGGAGATGGGATTAGCGTCTCGGTAATATGGTGTCCGACTCTCATCCACAGGTCTCGGTAATCATGCCGGTTTATAATGGTGAACCGTTTTTGCGAGCCGGCATCGCGAGCATTTTGGGGCAAACATGGGGAGACTTCGAGTTGTTGGCAATTGATGACGGGTCTGCGGATGCGAGTTGGGCGACGCTTAAATCCATTGGTGACCCACGGGTGCGCTGTTTTAAGCAGCCCAAGAATCAAGGACCAGCAGCGGCTCGCAACCTTGGTCTTCAGGAAGCGCGGGGCCGTTACATTGCGTTTTTTGATTGCGATGATCTTGCCAGTTCTGACCGGTTGGCATTACAAGTTGGTTATTTGGAGCAACATTCTGAATGCGGCATGGTCAATGGTTGGGTGCAGAACATGAACGATCAAGGCGATCCCACCGGAACTGCTTATGGATTTAAGGGCGCTTCGGCACAATTGGCGGCAACGCTGTTATTTTATAATTGTCTGAGCACTTCGACGTTTATATGTCGGCGGGAATGTGTGGCGCAAGAACGTTTTGACGTCACTTTGGCGGTTGCCTCGGATTATGAATTTTGGTCGCGTCTGGTGGTTTCATATATGGGTTATGTGGTACCCAAGGTGCTCACTTGGTATCGGGAACATCCGCAAAATTTGACGCATCGGAAAAGGGATCAGGCCACGGATTGCCTGGAGCGTATCATGAGCAGACAGTTATTCCGCTTGGGCATTGAGCCAACAGCGGAGGAAATGGCAGTGCATTTGCGAATGATGCAGTTTCACCACGGAACCGCTCAAAGCGCGGTGATGTTGGCGGAAGAATGGCTGCTAAAGATTGATGCAGGCAATCAGCAACACGGGGTTTATCAGTCTAACCCGCTCCGCCAAATTCTTTATGAACGTTGGTATCAGGTTTGTCATAGTGCCGGGGGGGTGGGGTTCTGGACTTGGCGGGCATTCAACCGTTCCGCCTTGCGCGCGTATGGCCAGCCGACCTTGAAAGAGCGATATGAACTGGTGCGCCTGGTAACACGGGGTGCTTTGAAAAACACACTGTACGGCAAACCACCGTCCTGTTCTTCACAAATCGCATAACCATGTGTGGCATAGCTGGCATTGTGGCCCTCGCCGCAGAAACGTATCGTCCCCGGCTTGAGGGGATGATCCAGGCGCTCAAGCATCGTGGGCCTGATGATGATGGACGTCATTTTTTTACCACGTGCGCGCTGGGACACACACGCTTGAGCATTGTGGATCTAGGCGGTGGACAGCAGCCCATGGTGACCGCAGGTGGCCAGGTCGCCATTAGTTTCAACGGTGAAATCTATGGGTACAAAGCCCTGCGTCAGGAGTTGTCCCCGTATCCGTTCCGGACGGTCGGCGATACGGAGGTGATTCTGGCCATGTATGAGCGCGACGGAGCAGATATGATGCCGCGACTACCAGGCATGTTCGCGTTTGCCATTTGGGATGATCGCCGGCGGGAGTTATTTTGCGCGCGCGATCGGTTTGGCGAAAAGCCGTTTTATTATGCGATCGGCCGGGCTGGGGAATTTATTTTCGCCTCAGAAATCAAAGCAATTCTAGCGACCGGCTTGATTGAACCAGAGTTTAACCCGGAGGCGTTGTGCGATTACCTGCGGCGTGGGTATGTCAATCCCAACCGGACCATTTACCGCAATGTATGCACTCTGCCTCCCGCGCATCAACTATTGTGGAAACAGGGAACCGTGGAAGTAAAACGTTATTGGAAACTGCCGGAGACGGTGGAATCCATTTCCCTGGCAGAAGCAACGGAACAATTTCGGCATTTATTCGATCAGGCGGTGGCACGGCAATTGGTGGCGGATGTGCCGGTTGGTACGTTTCTCAGTGGCGGGTTGGATTCCAGCACTATTGTGGCAGTCGCCGCCAAGAATCATCCGCAATGCCGCACCTTTTCGTTTGGTTTTGGCAAGTCCATTAATGAACTTCCGTACGCGCGCGAGGTGGCTGACCAATATCATACCCAGCATTTGGAGTTGCTGGAAAACCGTTCCGATCTGGCAGAGTTGCTGGTTAAAATGCAGGTGGTGTACGACGAACCGTTGGGAGATCCGGCGAATGTCCCCACGTATTTATTGTCGCGGTTAGCTCGGCAACATATCACGGTGGCGCTCGCAGGCGAGGGGGGCGATGAGTTAACCGGAGGTTATTCTTTTTGGTACCGGCCACTATTTCAACTCGAGCGCGCACGGCGGTTGCCGGAAATTACTGCGACGCTTATTCGGATGGTGGCGGCGCTGTGCAAGCTAAGTCGGACTACGTTGCCACGTCCGCTGGCGGAATTATGGGAGGGTTTCTTTCTGAAATCCCATTATGGTAACAGTCTGGCCGCGCATACGGCTCGCACTGTGAATTTCAATGACCAGGAATTGAGGGGGATGGGAGTGGATTTGCCGCTCAGTGATGGTGGCAGCACTACGGTTGGTGATCTCAATTCGGTCATGCATTGGGATGTGGACAATTACCTGGCCGGAGACATTCTGACAAAGACCGACCGTGCGTCCATGGCATGGGGGCTGGAAATGCGTTGCCCGTTTTTGGATATGGATTTTGCCTCGTTTTGCCTCACATTGCCGTACCGACTTAAAATTACCACGAGCTGCGACAAGTTTTTGCTTCGGCAGGTGTATGAGCAAACCTGGCCGGCTTCGATTCGGCGTCGAGCCAAACAGGGATTTGGCCCGCCAATTTGGGATTGGTTTAAACAACCGGAAATTCAAGAACTCAAACATTCGGTGTTCGGGAATAGTCAAAGCAAACTCTATCAGTATCTTTCGTCAACTGCGGTCAGAGGCTGGACTGAAGAGAATGGGTATCGCACCTGGGTGTTACTCATACTGGGGCTATGGTTGGAAAGGCATGGGCTGTCGGGAAAACAAGGTAGTGCGGTTGCTGCCACGGCGTGAAAATAGCCATTCTCAACAATTTGTACCAGTTTGGCGGGGCGGAGACGGTGGCGCGCCAAGTGTACGAGGGGGTGCGTCAGGCGGGCCACGAGGCACACTACTACGTCGCGTTTGGACCTGTAATTCCAAAGGGAATATATTCATTTTACCCCAAAATATTAACCCGCTTGAGCCATACCCGTTTTAACGTTTGGGTAGAACGAGTGTTTCCCAGATTATCATGGTGTGAGCCCCGATTTCGAAAATTGGCAGCGTCCGACTATGATGTGATTCATCTGCATAGTTTCCATGCCAACTATGTTTCGCTGGAGGCTCTTGCTTTCCTAGCGAAGCATAAACCACTAGTCTGGACGTTTCACAGTTATTGGGGAATCACGGGTGGTTGCGATCCGCCCTTGGATTGCCGCCGATTTATGGAACAATGCGGCCAATGTCCGCAGGTGGGCAAGTGGCCGATTGGGGCGGTGGATCGCACCGGGGAAGAATTGCGTCGGAAAATCCAGGTGCTTGGGCCCGCGCCTATCCATGTAGTCTCGCCGTCACAGCACTTGGCTAAGACGGTGCGCGAGAGCAGGGTGGGGCGGCGTTGGGCGATGCACGTTATCCCCAATGGGGTGTCTGCGGCCCGTTTTACGGGAGCCCGCAAGCGGGATGCCGATTTTCGCAGCCGCCTTGGCCTGCAGCCTGACGCGTTGGTGATTCTGGCGGTCACCAGGAATTTTTTGGATGTGGACAAAGGGTTCGGCATGATTCGCGAGGCGTTGGTTGATTCTGCCAGTGCGGCCACCCAGGTGGTTTTGGCGGGACAAAATAGCGATGTGGCGGCGCGCGAACTTGCCGGATATCATGCGTGTCATTCGGCTGGGTATGTTGAGAACGCAGTGCGTCTGGCGGAATATTATGAGGCGGCAGACATATTCTTATTTGCGTCATCCAGCGAGAATTTTCCATGCGTAATCCTGGAGGCAATGGCTGGCGCGTGCTGTGTGGTGGCAACTCCGACGGGCGGGGTGGTGGAACAAATTGAACACGGCAAGTCAGGACTGTTGGCTGCGAGTATTTCCGGCAAAGCGTTGGGAGAAACGCTCCGGCTGGCGTTGGGTCGTCCAGAACGGATTCGGCAAATTGGAGCAGCCGCCAGAATGAGAGTGCAGGATTGTTTCAGTGAAGAGCGGATGATTCGCGCACACCTGGAATTGTACCAAAAACTGGTGCCAACCGATGTGAAAAAGTGTGTAACCGATTAAAGATAAGCGCTTACATTCCCTGCTTTAACAGAGTCGCATGCATTGAGCAGGCGGTGACAAGCCTGCAAAACCAGTCAATTCAACCGGATGAAATACTGGTGGTGGATGACGGCTCAACCGATGGGTCTGCCGAGGTTGCAATCGCCAAAGGGGCGCGGGTTCTACGGCTGGAGAAAAATCTTGGACGAGGCGCCGCTCGTGCAGCGGCCATGACGATGGCTCAGCATGAGTTGGTTTTGTGTTGTGACGTCAGTACAACGCTGGACCATAACTTTGTTAAGCATGCATTGCCTTGGTTTGCGCATGATAACGTGGCGGGAGTGTACGGCATCGTCACCCAACCTACCGCTAGAAACTTGGCGGAACGCTGGCGCGGGCGGCATCTGTTCCAAGTGGGCGTAAACGCAGAGGTGCGCCATGGCGCACTGCTCGCCTCAGGTGGTGCCATGGTGCGAGCATCGGCGGTTCGGCAGGTGGGGAACTATGATCATCGCCTGCGGCATTCAGAAGATGCGGAATTAGGTAGGCGGTTACTAAAGGCTGGGTATGACGTGGTGCAGGACCCGAAATTAAAGATCATGTCCCTCGGTCACAATACGTTGGGACAAGTATTGGAACGTTATTGGCGGTGGTACGCTGGAGAGGCGGAAACGGCCAGTTATCAGGAATATTTCAAGAATATTGTTTTTGCTTTCAAAGTCATGGCAATGGCGGATTTGCGCGACCGTGATTTATTAAGCGTGCCCGTTAGCCTTTTTTGTCCGCACTACCGGTTTTGGCGCTCGTGGTGGCGTTGTCACTGCCGGCGTGGGAAAACGCTGCTGGCGTTATGAGCAAAATGGCAAATGCCCCTTTTATTTCGGTGGTGATACCCACTTGTCATCGCAACGACCTATTGGCGCGCTGTTTGGCCCTTTTGCATCCGGATGTTCTAAATCTGGCTTCCGAAGAATATGAAGTCATCGTCACGGATGACGGTGTGAATACCACGGCGGAACGCTTGTTGGGGGATCAGTTTCCTTACGTGCACTGGACGGCCGGACCGAAGCGTGGGCCGGCGGCGAACCGCAATCATGGGGCGCAAATGGCGCAGGGCGAGTGGGTCGCCTTTCTGGATGATGATTGCATTCCGTCGCCAGGCTGGTTGCCCGCCTTGATCAGTCGAGCGCGAGGGAATTCGGTGGATGTTATTGAGGGGCGTACGGTGATTCCCAACAAGCAAGACCGGCCTTTGACTCATGCCGTGGAAAATCATTCGGGCGGGGTTTTTTGGAGTTGTAATCTCGCTGTTAAACGCACGTTTTTCCACCAGATTGGCGGATTTGATGAAGATTTTTTGGAAGCCGGAGGAGAAGATATGGAATTTGGCGCACGAATTAAGCGCAGTGGTTCGATTATCTTTTGCGCTGATGCCGTGGTAAATCATCCGCAATACCCTATTGGTTTGAGGCGCTTGTTAAAAAGCGTGATGCATTCTCGGTGGATCATTTTGTACCAGTTGAAGACCAAGGAGGGGCTGGACCCCGCCTGGCCGCTGCACCGATGTCTGGCACGAAGTTTGGGTACGGCACTATTGGACCACATGCGCACGACGAAACAGTTTTCGATGGGATTGACACAAGCCGCATGGAAAACGCAGGTGTTCTACGAAATGTGGAAATGGTTGGTTTTCATTCCTGTACTGGGGGTTAAATTATTCTGGCTGTGGCGTTTTAGAAGAGCAATGCTGGCTCGTGGTAATCAGTAATTTTCATTGTATATGGCGACGAATGAACATCCGATTCAGCGTGTGGCGTTGAGTTACCATCCGACGGAATGGTGGTTTGACCATCTGGCGAGTGGGTTCGCCAAAAACAATGTGACGGTCGAGCGGTTTGCCGCGCCGTTTCGCAAGGCACCTGGTTTTTCTTGGGATGTATCCCTCCAGGAGCGATTGGCTGAGTATCGGGATGACTCCGCACTATACTTAGGTTCACCGACGGTATTATATGGGGACTTGGTGAAACTGGCATGTCCGACTGCCATTTGGCATGACTACTTTTCTGAAGAAACGGACGCCGAATATCTGCCGATGGCCCAGTTATTTGACTTGGTATTTCTAACTTCAAAGGACGGTTTGAATAGGATGATTAGCAAAGGATGCGACAATGTTTTTTGGTTGCCGCATGGGTTTGATGACACGCTGGAATACAATCAGAACCTTGCCAGAATATATCAAGTCGGTTTTGTGGGGGCGACAAATCTACCGAGCCATGAAAAACGCCGTCGGTTATTGCCAATGCTGGCGGCCAAATATCGGATGAATGAGTACCAAACACCAGTGTTTGGAAATGAGATGTACCGGGTCTATAATCAGTCAAAAATCGTTGTCAATATTCCCAATCTCAGCAGCTTTAACATGCGAAACTTTGAAGCCATGGCGGCGGGCGCGCTACTCCTCACAGAACCGGTCGGGCATGGTATGAGCGAATTATTTCAGGAGGACCGTCATTATGCGGTCTATTCCAGTCCGGAAGAACTGGTGAGTAAAATTGATTACTTCCTTGCGCACGATCAGGAACGCGAGACGATTGCCCGGAGCGGCCAGGCGGAGGTAGTTGCCCGGCATTCCTACCGCCACCGTGCGGCCGAAGTGCTGTCCCGCGCCAGCCAAATCCAGGGGCGGCGCTGGCGTTCTCAGAATCCGGATCACCTGGCGAAGTGCTATGCCGTTTTTTACCATCGGCAACAACGGCTGGATTTGTTGCTGCGCCTGTTGAAAAAGCCCGGGCTGGGGGCGGGGGCCCGGTGGTTTGTTTTACTGCGGTGTCTGCGGGGCGTCTTGGCGGCCCTCAAGCAACCCGCCCCATGCTGATTTGCGGTTATGAATAATTCTCAAACTGACCAATCCGATGTGCCTTCCGCCAGTGATCCGCTGGCCGTCTTTTTGAGCGATCCTGGGTCTCATCTGGCGGATATCCTTTACCTGAATTTCCGCGTCTATAAAAAGCATTTGCTATGGCAGTTTTTCGAGACGGCTTTGGCTGCGCTCAAACCCGGTACCGAACAGGCATTGCATGTAGTGGACGTGGGGGCGTAGATGGGGCATGACGCGCGCTTTTTGCTTCACAAGCTCACCCATGGTTTTGAGCAGGCGCCACCGTGGAAGCGCACCTGCTTGCACTTGATCGAAGGTGACTCTGATTTGTTGGCCCGCGGCAGGGAGTTTTGGCGTGGCACTGAGGCGAAAATACCATTGGACTGGGAATTCATCCAGGCGGCTTTGGTGGAGCCTTTGCCATTGGCCAGTGACTCACAGAATCTGGCTGTCTGTTCGGAAGTGGTGGAGCATCTGGTTGCACCAGAGAATTTGTTTGCCGAAATTTTTCGCATATTAAAGCCCGGTGGATTTTTGATTTTGACCACGGACAATTCGCCCTCCGCGCTGCAAATGGTGCGCCGCATTCCGGTGTGGCTGAAAGGGCAATACCGGCAACAATATGCCCGCCCGGACAAGGCGGAGGTAGTGACCGCCGAGGCGTCCATTCGTGGGAAAGAATATGAAATTTACGGACATATTAACTTAAATCCGACGCGCATTTGGGAACAAATCGCGCGTGGCGTGGGATTCGAGATATTCAGTTTTGGCACCTATGAATCGATTCGGCGTGGCGGTGGCAGTAAATCTCCGGGGGCCTTGGCTTTCTATTTTACGATGGGCTTTATCGTTTCCTTACTGCCGCGAAGTCTCGGACGGTTTTTTGGTGACACGACGGCCTTATTGTTGCGCAAACCTCAGTGAGCGATGCGCTATGGGTGATGCAGACGCCAGACCATGAAGCGTAGGTTATATTCAGAAAAAGAGTGGCTCCCGGTGGGAGTTCCGCATGTTTTTCTGCTGGATGCCTTTTGGGGATGTGATCGTTACGACCCAGAAAATAATTACCGGCAAGTCACGGCGTCATACTTTCGAGATGCGTCAAGTATTTTCGAGATGGTTGCCACCTTGGCGGAATCTGATGCTGCGTTATTACCGATGGATTGGCATGATACCATTTCCAAACCTCAATTAGCCGCACTGGCACAACGTATTTTCACGACAGCTCGTTTGGGCGGCAAGCCGGTTATTGTATTTTTGATTTGTGACGCCCCAATCAAGGTGAATTGGCCCCCTCACGCATTGGTGATTCGTATTGCCGTGCATCGGTCATGGCGACAGCCGAATGAGCATATTATTCCTCAGTGGAGCAAGGATTATATTCAGGATGAGCAGGGGGGGGTATTGGTCACTCGTGAAAAGGCGCTTTGTCCTGTTGTTGGTTTTTGCGGTTACGCACCTCCTTTGGGCATGCGATGGAGCCGGCAGAAGTTAAAGGAAACCTTGCGGCTATTCGCGTACTATGCGGGCTTGGCAAAATGGGCGCCCACCCGTACCGCGCACGCTGCCCGAGTTCGGGCGCTCTTGGAACTGCGAAAATCTCCGTTGGTGGAATGTAATTTTCTCATCCGCGAACAATCCGCCTTTGCAAATTCGATGGGGGCATTCCTGCCAGGCGGATCTGTGGAAGCAGCACGCGTGCGGCGGCGGGAGTTTGTCAATAACTTGGTGGCCAGCGATTATGTGCTTTGCTCGCGTGGGTGGGCAAACTGCAATATTCGATTTTATGAAGCGCTCAGTGCCGGACGCATCCCTGTATTGGTAGATACGGATTGCGTGCTTCCATACGAAGGGCTGATTGACTGGGAAAAATATTGCGTGATTGTGAAAGAATCCGAATTGGCCGACATTGGCCGGCAGGTGTCGGCGTTTCATTCCGGCTTGTCATCGGCTGAGTTTGTTGCCCGTCAAAAGGCGTGTCACCAACTTTATCATGAATGGCTTGGACCGCAGGGGTTTTTTAGTCATGTTCATTTATTACTGAAGCCATTCAAAGAAAACGGGTTCATTTTTGGAACTGAATAACATCAAACGCATGCCGATCCGCATTAAACACGCTTTCCGCAGGATTTTCACCAGCCCTGAGTATGTGTTGCGCCCTCAAAATGTTCTCCGGCGGTTGCTGCTGCGCCGCAAGTACCATCAGTTGCAGGTGGCGATTGTGTTGCCGTTTGGGGCTACGATTCTGGTGGAGGAGGGAGATTACATTGGAAATCATCTTATCAATACCCGTTGTTATGACCCGGCGTTAAGTGAACTCATTTGGCGGCTGGTTCAGCCGGGGGATGTATGCGTGGATGTGGGGGCAAACATCGGGTACATCACTCTGCTGATGGCCATGCGGTGCGGACCGCGCGGCCGTTGTGTTAGCTTTGAAGCGGATCCGGTGATCTATGAAAAGCTCAAGCAAAATACTGCCCGAAATAACCTAGGACAGGTGGTAATCTTGCATAATCTGGCTGCTTCCAACGAAAACAAGTCGCTCTTCTTTCAGTCAGCCAGAGGCTTGAATTGCGGGTTGGGGCATGTGGTTGAAAGCGGGAACGTCGGCGCCGAGGCTGGCTCTCTGATTACCATTCAGGCGGTGCCCTTGGACGAACACCTTTCCGCGTATCCGTTTATTCGAGTGGTGAAGTTGGATGTTGAAGGCCACGAGTATCGGGTGCTGCAAGGCATGGATCGAATGTTGCGTGAGCACCGTGTGGGAAATTTGTTTTTTGAAAACCACGAACGTGAAACCTCTCCAATTCTGCCACTGCTAACCGGCTTTGGCTATCAAGTTTTTCAGATTGCCAAACGTTTTTCTGGCCCATCGCTGGGAAAAATCAATGAGCTGTCGGGTTATAATTTGGAACCAAATTATGTTGCCACCTTGTGCCCGGACGCTTTAAGTGCGCTGGCGCACAATAAGGGATGGCATGTGTTTTGAATGGCACATTCCCCTTTAGTGGATGCCCGGCGGTTAGAAGGAATATTGCGGTGTTAAAATGGTTGACACACATGTCCGGTTTGTCGTGGATGTTGGCGCTGCTCGCCGCTGCCTATTTACTCGTGGGATTTTATGGCATGGTTTTTCGCGACCGCGGTGCCTTGGATCTTCGGCTGCGGTGGCTGAGTCAACAAACGGCTGCGAAGGAGGCAAGTCCTGATGCGATAACGGAAACGATTCAATATCAGCCATATCCTCCATGGGCTTTCTTTAGTGGCCAACTGTTTGTGCTATCCATGTCTTGGGCCGCTTCCAAAATATATTTTGCCGGTGTAAATTTAGTAGCGTTGCTGAGCTTAGTGTGGTGGCTGATCTTGATTGGCAAGGGGTACTCCAATGTGGAACGGTGGTTTGTCATTTGTACGGCGTTCGCGGTGGCGGGAATGGCGGTATGCTTGCGATTGGGCCAATACAGCATCATTGTGACAGCCTGTTTAGCATGGATGATTTGGCTGTTGGAAAGGAAAAAGGAATTGCTCGCGGGCATCTTGCTCGGGGTCGCCATGATTAAGCCGCATTTGGCCATCCCGTTTGCATGTATTCCGTTGGTACGGCGCCAATGGCGATGTCTGATGGTAACATTGATTTATCTTGCCGTTGGCACCTTGGTCAGCGGGGTGGATTCAGGTGAGTCGCTCCTGGAATCTTTCCGAGGGATGAATAACGCTATCCATAAGGATATGCGCATGGGCCTGCTGGACGGACTAAAATGGATTGGGTTGAATCATGTTCAAGTGATGGTGATCGGTCTGGTGGTTGGCGGTTCGATTTGTATATGGTTTATTCACAAGTACCAGCATGTGTCGTCATTGACCCTGGCCGCTTTATGCGCGGTCACGAGCTTGTTGTGGAGTTATTCCAGGCGGTATGACCAATCATTGCTATTCTTTTTAATGGTGGCAATCGCTTCAAGAGTCCCAAATCCACATGGGCGAAATGCTTGGTTTCCTTTTTTGGTGGTTGGCATTACCGTTTGGACTCCGTTTACCGAGCCGCTTTGGCATGGCTGCTTACCCGTCGTCATTGGTGCAATCTGGATATTCGGGGTGGCATGGCTGTGCGTCGAAACGTCTGCCCAAGTTGCAGTGAAACAGGCGGATGTGTCTAAATCGGTGGGCCCCACAAATTCATCGTTTTGCGATTCTTAAGCTCAAGGGAAAACGAAGGTTTTATGGGGTATCATTTTCACCGTTGATGGCTAACCTTGTTCAGATCGTTCCCCGGCTGCCTCCCAATGTGGACGGGGTGGGGGATTACGCACGGGTATTGGCGGCAAAATTACACGCTGATCATGGATTGGCATCGCGATTTATTGTGGGTGACCCACTGTGGCCAGGGGCACCTTCAGATTTTCCTTTCCCGACCGTTGGCGTTCGGCAACGCACAGGGGAAAATTTAGCGCATTTGTTAGGAACGCATGCCCTGGGCGAGGTGGTTTTACTCCATTATGTGGGCTATGGGTATCACTACCGTGGCATTCCATTCTGGCTGGTTTCAGGACTAAATCGCGCGCAAAACAACGGCCAGCGGCTGGTCGTTTTTTTTCATGAATTATGGTCGGTCGGACCACCTTGGAGCAGCGTATTTTGGCTTCGCTGGCTGCAATGGTGGCTGGTGCAAAACCTTAGCCACCGTGCCGACCGATGCCTGACCAGTACGCGGCGCATGGCACTGTGGCTCAAGCTGGACGCACCGGTTATGACGATTCCCAGTTCGGTTGTAACCACGGTACGCGGGGCCGGGATAAAGGTTCGCAGCCATCCACCCTGGTCCGTCATGGTTTTTGGATTAACACACACCCGTTTGCGCACCATTCAGGCACATGCCAATTTCCTGCGTGATTTGAATCAGCGCGGAGCTTTGTTGCGCATTTTGGTGGTTGGACATGCGGCACGGGGCGGCGCGGATCCGAGTGACGACATTCGTTTCTTGGCCCAACTGGTTTCCCAAGACAAAATTTGCATCCGCGCTTCAGTTGAAGAAAATGAGGTGATTGGCGCGTTTCAGGAGGCATCGTTTTACCTGACTTTTTACCCTCCAACTCTGGCAGGGAAGTCTAGTAGCTTTACCACCTCGCTGGCGTGTGGGTGTCCAGCGGTATTCCACCAGGGTGGTGACGCCCGGCCGCTCACAGCGGGAAAAGAATTTATGGTATGTGACGGTTCGCCATTGGCAGTTGCGCGGTTTATGGAAGAGGCCAGTCAGGGGAAGCTGGCTGCGGTCGGTGCAGCGGGGCAGGCGTGGTATCGCGAATACGCGGATTGGCCGGTGTTGGTCAATCGCTACGCGCAAATTTTGAATCCATTACTACGCTCCGGATGAAAATACTGATGGCATCCTATGCGTATTATCCCCATGTGGGCGGCATCGAAACGGTTGGGGGGTTGCTGGCGGAGGAGTTTATTCGGCAGGGCCACGAACTTAAAGTAGTAACCCATGTCGCTGAAACTGGCGGCGATCGCTTGCCCTATGAAGTGCTGCGCCGACCCAATCTGGCGGCGTTTTTGCGAACGGTTGTTTGGTGTGAAATCCTCTTTCATAATAATATCAGCATGCGATATGTCTGGCCGCTTGCTTTGGTCGCAAGACCGTGGGTGATCGCGCATCATGGGTGGATTTCCCGTTCCAATGGGCGCGTGGGAGTACGTGATTGGTGGAAGCGTTGGCTTACGCGATTTGCAACCAATGTCTGTATCAGCCAAGCGCTTCCTGATATGTTGCCGGTCGCTTGCACCGTTATTCCCAATCCATATCAGGCGAGTGTTTTCCGTGTGTTGCCGAATGTTCAGCGGAATCAGGACCTGGTGTTTTTGGGGCGCTTAGTCTCCGAAAAGGGGGCGGCAATATTGCTGCAGGCGTTGGCAACGATCGCACGGAAGCGAATACGTCCGTCCTTGAGCATTATTGGCGATGGCCCGGAACGCCCGCTGTTGGAGAGGTTGGCAAATGAATTGGGTTTGCAGAAGCAAGTGAGGTTTTGCGGACAGGTGTATGGTCCAAAACTGGCTGCGCTGTTAAACCAACATCGGCTCTTGGTGGTGCCTTCTTTATTGAATGAACCATTCGGGTTGGTGGCGATTGAGGGCATTGCTTGTGGGTGTGTGGTTGCGGGTTCGGAAGGGGGCGGCTTAAAAGATGCCATTGGGCCATGTGGCATGACGTTCGCCAATGGCGATGTCACGGCATTGGCCAGCGTGCTGCAAACGCTTTTACAGCACACGGCCAATACCGCTAAATTTCTTGAAGCGGGCGAATTGCACCTAAGAAAGCATCGGCCAGATGTGGTGGCCGCGCAATATCTTGAGGTGTTTAAAGCCGCGATACGGTAAATGCTTGTTGTCAGTCATCCCACCGGCAATGAATTTGTTCGGGCCTTGCTTTATGAAGCGGCTAAAAGAGCTGTACTGTTGAAGTTTTTTACCACTCTGGCGACGGCCAAGTCTGACTGTCTGTGGCCGGCAAGAGTTGGTCGTCGGCGCGCTTATGCATTGCCAAAAAGCATTTTGGAAACGCGTCCGATGCGAGAATCCGTGCGGTTACTGGCTACTAGCATGGGATTTACCTGGCTCACCCGCCATGAGTGCGGATGGGCTTCGGTGGATGCTGTTTATCGTGATCTTGATGCACACATGGCCACTTGGCTGACATCGCTGGGTAAGGCTAAGTTTTCGGGTGCCGTGCATGCTTATGAAGATGGCGCACTGGCGACTTTTCAAGCGGCACGTCAGCAAGGGTTACGTTGCAGTTACGAGTTGCCGATCGTCTACTGGGAAACCAGCCGCCGCCTTTTGGCGGAGGAAGCGCTACGCTATCCAGAGTGGGAACCAACGTTGGTGGGTACGCGTGATTCGGCAGCCAAGTTGGAACGTAAAACCCGGGAGATTGATTTGGCTGACGTGGTTGTTTGCCCGAGTGCGTTCGTGGCACGCTCGGTACCGGAGCGACACTCTAAAAAATGCGTTGTGGCGGAATTTGGTTCGCCTGAAGTCCCTTCAGCAAGCATTGCGTCACATAGCCGCAACCGTCCCTTTCGACTGTTATTTGCGGGTTCGATGACCCAGCGCAAAGGTTTGGCCGACCTATTTGCGGCCATGCGCTTGCTAAAACGCAAGGATATCATCCTCGTGGTTTTTGGCGCGCCATTGGCGCCTCATGAGTTCTATCGGCGTCAGTATCCGGATTTTATCTATGAACCGCCCCGGGCGCATGCCGAAGTGCTGACACTCATGGGCTCATGCGATGCGTTGGTGCTGCCATCCATTGTCGAAGGGCGTGCTTTGGTGCAGCAGGAAGCCATGCAGTGCGGGCTGCCGTTGGTGGTAACCGCCAATGCCGGTGGCGAAGATTTGATTGAGGCGGGACGCACAGGTTTTCTCGTGCCAATCCGCTCGCCGGAGGCGCTGGCGGAAAAAATCGCGTGGTTTGCCGACCATCGGGCTGATTTGTTTGAAATGGGGTTGCTCGCCCGACAGAAATCAGCGCAATATACTTGGCCAGCCTATGCGCAAAAAATCCTGTCACATGCGTTGATCGTTGAGGACTGTGGTGCTGACCATTAACTGGGGATAAAGTGAAGCATCTGAAAAATTCACGACGCACCATGGAAACTGCGGGGCTGAATTATGCTGCCGCATTCCAAACGGGCGAATTGACATTTATCAAGCGGCTGGTCTGGGTGTATTTCTGGCTGCTGATTTTTGAGGGGGCATTTCGCAAATGGTGGTTGCCCCAATTTTCCAATCCGCTGTTGGTTATCAGAGACCCGATCATAATCATGATTTATGTTCTAGCCGCCCAGCATCGCTTGCTTCCGGTGGGAAATAAAATGGGGACTTTCAGCGCGCTTTTGGCCATTACCAGCATGTTGGGTGTGGTGCAATTGGGGATGCACTTGGTCACCCTGCCGGTGATGCTTTACGGTTTGCGATGCAACTTTCTTCACGTGCCGTTGATTTTCTTGCTGCCACAAATCTTCGACGCGGAGGACGTGCGCCGCATTGGCCGATGGGTCTTGATCGGCACAGTGCCCATGGCCATCTTGATGGTGTATCAATTTCGCGCGCCACAAGATGCCTGGATTAACCGCACGGTTGGCGCGGGGGAAGGGTTTCAGTTGGCGTCAGCGATGGGCAAAATACGACCACCGGGCACCTTCTCATTTATTACGGGGGTGGTTTCCTATTTTGCCATGGCTACGGCGTTCCTCAGTTACGGTATGGCCGGGCGGAGCATCTACCCGCGCTGGTTGCTGATCGCGAGTACCGTTGGCATAGCCTTGGCGTTGTCGGTATCTGGCAGCCGGTCCACAGTATTGGAGTCCGCCATTGTGTTGGCTACCTTCGCGCTTGGGATGGTCAGAGCACGTCAAATGGCAGCCGGCTTGAGCCGGTTGTTGATTTTGGTAGTGATCGCCTTGTTTATTCTGGGCTACACGCAACATTTCGACGAGGGGAAGGAAGTCCTGGGGGCACGGTTTGCGGAAGCATCAAACACGGAAAAGGAGGGGGGCGGATTGGCTCAGAGATTTTTCAACCAATTCACTGGTCCGATTCGGATTCTTTTCGATGTTCCCATATTTGGGCAAGGGGTTGGGGTGGGGACGAACGTAGGCGCCAAACTAATGACAGGGGAAATGCAGTTTCTCGTGTCCGAGGGCGAATGGGGGCGTTTGGTTGGCGAGTTAGGCCCATTATTAGGGGTGGCGATGATTTGGTTTCGACTATCGCTAGCCCTATGGATGGGGCAGCTTTGCTATCGCATGGTTTCGCGTGGAAATATTTTACCGCTAATGTTGTTTAGTTGTTCTGCCTTGAATGTGGTTTCCGGCCAGTGGGGACAATCCACCACGCTTGGCTTTAGTGTGCTGGGTGCCGCCTTGGCACTTACTGCGGCAAAACATGCTGATGAAGCCGCGATTGCACAAGTACTCTCCTCAGCACCACCGATCAATCAAATTAGTGCGAAGCCCAAACGCACCATGTATCCAGCAGGCGCCTATGGTGGTCGAAAGCCTAAAGCTCCCGTCGAGTCAGATGATGATGAAGATATTTTTAAATGAGCAGGATGCTTTTTTACCCATGGAATTTCGGGTTCTGTGAGCGTGAATTTGTGAGAGTCCTTTTAGTTGCCAATTACCCGCCGGATCGCCAGCAAAGCATGTGGCGTCTAGCTCGGCTTTTCTCAAACGCACTGCCCCAGTTTGGCGTCCGTTGTGAAATCATCCAACCATCACCGGTGTTTGGCGGTCGTCTGCCATCCAATCGCGGTTTGGGAAAATGGCTCGGCTACCTGGATAAATATCTACTTTTCCCGAAAAGCCTTGCACGTGCGGCAGGGCGATGGATGTCCGGCCCGCCACAGGATGCATTAATTCATATCCTGGATCACTCCAATGCGGTTTATACCCGGGTCTTGCAACCTTGGCCGCATCTGGTGACCTGTCTGGACTGTTTGGCGATTCGCTCCGCTCAAAATGAATTTCCTGAAAATCCCACCCGCTGGACGGGGAAACAACTTCAGCAGGCAATTCTCGGTGGTTTAAACCGTGCCTGCCATATTGCGGCTGCCTCCCTGGCAACCGCACGCGATGTAGGGCGCCTGTGCACCTTGCCGCCCCAACGGCTGAGCACAATTCACCTTGCCCTAAATTATGGCTATGCGCCAATGGGGGAAAGTGAGG
This sequence comes from Verrucomicrobiota bacterium, assembly GCA_037139415.1. NCBI lineage: Bacteria > Pseudomonadati > Verrucomicrobiota > Verrucomicrobiota bacterium. The sequence continues at coordinate 36,953 of JBAXGN010000034.1, forward strand.
CTGCGCGGCACATTAAAGCTTTATTATCGCGGGCGTCGTTTTCGGCCACGAAGTTGGTAGAACCCTTTCTCCTGCATGTTTCCGGCAACCAATGGTACAAAAATCGTCCAGGTCTATTGCGGATGTACCTCCTGCTTGTGCAGCAGCAACCCACAGTTCCGCGATTGATATTGGTTGGGGAACCGTTGCCCAATGTTCTGCGTCGTTTTATCGCCGAGCACGGCTTGTCGGATCACGTCACGGTCCTTACGGATTGTGGTGATGAGGAGTTGCGCGCCTTATATACGCGGGCGGAATTGGTATTATTCCCCTCGTTGGCCGAGGGGTTTGGGTGGCCTATTCTTGAAGCTCAGGCATGTGGCGGTCGCGTCCTCACCAGCGACGTTGAGCCCATGCCGGAAGTGGCCGGAGCATCCGCATTTTTTGTCAATCCGCGTGATGATCGAGCGGCGGCTGAGGTGTTGGGCCAGGCCATTCAAGAACCCGCGGCGTCGCGGCGGGCGCGGATCGCTGAAGGTTTGCAAAATGTGCAACGGTTTTCATTGGACAACATGATGACGCAATACGTCCAACTCTACCGGAATTTAATCAAACAATGACGTGAAGCTGCTGCACTCCATTCGTACCGTGAATCCTGCTCGCGGAGGTCCCATCGAGGTGGTCCGGCAGTTCGGCCTGGAGCATCAGCGCGCTGGACATGACGTGCGGGTGGCATCCCTTGACCACCCCTTGGATGCTTGGGTGCGAGCGTTTCCTTTTCCGGTGATCGCGTATGGGCCAGCTCACTTTAATTTTGGATACCGTGCGGATTTTGTATCACGCCTGATCCAGGATGCGCGTGAAATGGATGCGGTGATTATCCATGGGCTCTGGCAGTATAGCGGGCTGGGGGTCTGGCGAGCGTTTCGTCATCGTCACCCGCCCTATTGCATTTTTCCTCATGGCATGTTGGATCCGTGGTTCAAACGTCAATATCCGCTCAAGCACTTTAAACAAATGGTGTACTGGCGGTTGGCCGAACGGCGCATTTTGCGCGATGCGCGCGCGGTATTATTTACATGTGAAGAAGAGCGGCGGCTGGCACAAAACACGTTTCAGCCATATCATTGCACCGAACGGATCACGCATTTGGGTGTGGAACCTCCACCCGCCAACGCCGAATCAGCGCGCCAGGCATTTTTGAATCATTTTGAAAGTTTGAAAGGCTCCCGGTTGTTGCTGTTTCTGGGACGCTTGCATCCCAAGAAAGGCGTGGATCTGCTGTTGCGTGCTTTTGCGAAAATCGCGATTTTAAATGCGAATTGGAAATTAGTCATGGCCGGGCCGGACCAACTGGGGCAGCAGGCGGAGTGGAAACAGTTAGCGTCACAGTTGGGGTTGGCTGACCGTATCGTTTGGACTGGACTGCTGCAAGGTGAGTTGAAATGGGGGGCCTATTATGCGGCGGAGGTTTTTACCCTGCCATCACATCAGGAAAATTTTGGTCTGGCGGTGGTGGAAGCCATGGCGTGCGGAGTGCCGGTGTTGATTTCCACAGCGGTCAATATCCACCGTGAAATCACCGCAGACAACGCGGGGTTTGCCGAACCAGACCAGCAGGACGGTATTGACCGATTACTCCGGAGGTGGTTGGAATTGCCGATGGCTGAACAACAAAGAATGCGCGGCAATGCGCGGCGTTGTTTTGGGCAACGCTTTGAAGTGACACGGGCGGCGGAACAGTTTATCTCTGTGTTGGCTGATTTGGGAATTGGCAAATGACAAATACGTGTGCATTTACCGGTCCTTCATTCACACTGAAAAATCGCCTAGGACGATTGGTGTGGGGGTGGGTGTACGTTGTGTTGTTCCGCTTGAGTCCGCGCCCTTTGCATGGCTGGCGCTGCTTTCTGCTGCGTTGCTTTGGAGCCAAACTGGGGCGAAACTGCCATATCTATCCGAAAGCCATTATTTGGGCGCCGTGGAATTTGGAATGTGGCGACGAGGTGGGGGTCGCCGACGGGGCCACGCTTTACACGCAGGCGCGAATCACCCTCGGCTATCGTTGTGTCGTTTCACAGGGCAGTCATCTCTGCACCGGTACGCATGACTATGAATCCGCAGGCTTTGAGTTATATGCCCGTCCCATCACTGTGGGTGCCATGGCCTGGCTATGCGCGGAATGTTTTATTGGCCCCGGCATCACGATTGGGGAAGGTTCGGTTGTTGGTGCCCGCTCCGTTGTCACCAAGGACATGCCCGCGCGGATGGTCTGTGCCGGTCATCCCTGCAAACCGTTGAAACCGCGAAAAATCCGCGACACATCTTCCGAGGTTAAAGCATGACGAATCCTCTTTTCACCAAGCGTGATTCGGTGCCGGTGTCGGTGTTGGTTCCAATCAAAAATGAGGCGCATAATTTGCCGCGCTGTCTCGCTTCCGTGGCCTGGGCGGATGAAATTTTCGTGGTGGATTCCCAAAGTACGGATGGATCTGCTGCATTGGCTGAATCGTTAGGGGCGCGAGTTGTTCAATTCAATTACACCGGCCAGTGGCCGAAGAAGAAAAATTGGGCGCTGGAAAGCCTACCATTTCGCCATGACTGGGTATTCATTATTGATGCCGACGAAGTGCTGCCACCGGAAGCCGAGGCTGAATTTCGGCGGGCATTATCGTTACCACAATCAAATGTGGCTGGCTACTGGATTAACCGGCGCTTTATGTTCATGGGAAAGTGGTTGCGACATGCCTATTATCCCAATTGGAACTTGCGCTTGTTCAAACATCGCCTCGGGCGCTATGAACAATTAATCGCTGGCGACACTGACAGCGGGGATAATGAAGTGCATGAACACATTGTTTTGTCAGGCCCGACCGCTCGCCTTCAGTGTGAAATGGAGCATTTCGCTTTTCCCTCGGTTTCCGTGTTTGTGGAAAAGCATAATCGCTATTCCAACTGGGAGGCGCATTTCGCGTTGGCGAAACCTGGCGAGTCTGCCGCCTGCCTATCGGATCCGGTGGTGGCGCGTCGCCGTCGCCTCAAAATGCTGGCGCAAAAAATGCCTTGCCGGCCATGGCTCCGTTTTCTCTATGTCTATTTCTGGCAACGCGGTTTTCTGGACGGGCGCGAGGGGTATTACTTTGCCCGGCTACATGCCATGTATGAACTTTTAAGCGTGGCCAAGGCCTATGAGCTTAAAAAATCTCGTGACCACAAGACGCCGCCCCAATACCCCGCGCCATGAAGATAATTGTTTGGGGCATTAATTACGCGCCGGAGGTGGTGGGCATCGCTCCCTGTAACGCTGCCGTGTGTGAATTTCTTGAACGGCGCGGCCATGAGGTGCGAATGATCACCACGTTTTGCTATTACCCAGCCTGGTGCAAATTGCCCGCAGATGAAGATCTGCTCTATCGCACGGATATTCTGAACGGTGTACCCATTCATCGGTGCTGGCACTATGTGCCCCGGAAAGTGACCAGTCTGCGGCGTGTATTTCATGAGGCCTCGTTCGTGGTGACCGCCTTTTTACGCCTGATGGCTTTGCCAAGACCTGACGTGCTCGTAGTGGTTTCCCCTCCCTTATTGTTGGGGGTGTTTGCGTGGTTCGCGAGCGTGATTAAACGCTGCCCGTATGTCTTCCACGTTCAGGATTTGCAACCGGATGCTGCGGTGGGGCTTAAAATGGTCCAGTCTGGCCTGTTATTGCGCGGTCTGTATGCTCTGGAAACCATTGCGTATCGTCGGGCAGCGCGAGTATCCGGCATCAGTCAGGGGATGTTACAGGCGTTTCGCCGCAAGCACGTCGCAGAGCATAAAATCCTGTATTTTCCCAATAGCATCTCTTTGACATACGACTTGGATTATCCGCAAGAACCAGGCGCGTTTCGCCGACAGCACGCGTTGTCAAAGGATGACTTTCTGGTCGTATATTCCGGCAACCTCGGCGTTAAACAGGGGTTGACGCTGCTGCTTGATTGCGCCGCGCATTTGCGCGACGAGACCATTAAATTGGTGCTTTGCGGCGATGGGGCCATGCGTGAGGCGTTGGCCAGGCAGATCAAGGATCGCAATTTATCACAAATCCTGCTGCTTCCATTGCAACCTGAAGCCAAGTATGTCGCTATGTTGCGGGACGCCAATCTGTGTGTAATTACCCAACAACCCGGAACCGGGTATGCGTTTTTCCCCAGTAAACTCCTTCCGACACTGGCGCTGGGCAAGCCAGTGCTGGCGGTTGCGGATGGTAAAAGTGAGCTTTTTCGTGTCACCCAGTCTGGCCGCTTTGGCATTACCCTGGCAACGCTTGATGCTGCTACGATTGCCCAAACCATAATGCAACTCGCAAAATCTCCCGAATCCTTGGCGGGGATGGCCCAAGCTGGCTGCGACTATGTCCGGCAATTTGACCGGAAAACTGTGCTCACCGCCTTTGAGCAGGAGTTGAGGTCCCTTTGTCGTTTTCCTGAAACCTTAAAGAAGAATGTGTAAAGTTGACTTATAAACAGCTATGGCTTCTCCTCGGACTTATTCACCGGAAGTAATCCAGCAGCCCATGCGCAGGATGCTGGGCAAGCTGAAAAGCATGGATGTCCCGGTCAGGTCCATGCGTGCCCTGGAATTTTTCGCACGGGAAGGCGACTGGCATACGGTAAGCTATGCGACCGAGGTAAGTTCCTTGGATGCCTGGGAAATCAACCCGCAGTGTGAACCGGCCTTGCGGCGTAATTTGCCGCTGGCCAACATTCGCATCGGTGATTCGTTTATTCTGGCCCGACAACCTGAATTTACGCATGCGTTCGATTTCCTGGTATTCGATAATCCACTCTGTTTATTCGGAAAGAACGGGGAACTTTGCGAGCATTTTGAAGCGTTGGAATTGGTTCCAATCCTGATGAAAGAGCATGGCGTGCTCATCTTTAACATCAATTATCATCCCTACGGATATGATTCCAATCCTGAATGGCGGCGGCGGCGGCAGGCGTATTACGGAATTTCCGACCCCGCACGGTTGGATTTCGACTTTGCACAGGAATTTTATCAGTGCAAAATAAAAAAGTTTGGCTTCACGGTGCAAAAGTTCTTTATTTTTGACCGGCATGACGGCATTATGGCTTACGTCACAATGGTCCTATAGAGATAGGGCACTACGAGTCTGATAAATCGTTTGGCGGGAAATAATGAAAAAAGAAAACGTACTGGTTGTAGAAGCGCACAGTGATGATTCAGTAATCAGCGTGGCTGGTTTTTTGGAGAAATTTCGCGCGAAGTACAATTATCACTTTCTGCTCTTGGCCGCATCCGATGTCAAGATGCACCATGCCGGGACGGTCACGCGCGCGCAACGAATTGCAGAATACGAGACGTATGTGAAATATTTTGAGGGACGCTGGCATTCGGATTCGCAGGTTCCGTTGGATGCGGACGGCGAGTTGGACCAGGTGCCTTTCAGGACGTTGGTGCAAATTATTGAATTCACCATTAACCGGGTGCGCCCATCATTACTGATCTGTCAGGGGCCTTCTTTTCACCAGGATCACCGCGCTGTCCATGAGGCCACCATGGCGGCCACCCGCCCAACCTCCCGTTTTTTCCCCAAAGGAATGTATCTCATGGAGAATCCTACCTATGTCCATTCCCTTGGCCCGCAGACGGATTTTAAGCCGGATACCTATGTGCAGCTTACCGAGCGGGAATTGAAACTGAAGTTAAATTGCTTCCGGACCTGTTTTCCCAGTCAGATTCGAAAAGGTGACAACTACCTTTCGGAAGAAGGTATTCGGAGTTGGGCCCGCTATCGCGGCATTGAGGCGCGCTGTCAGTATGCCGAGGCGTTGCAAACCTATATTCGTGCCATCTAGCCATCCTTGCGCCTAAACAGAGGCCCTTCGCCGACAATCCATGTAACGAACACCGTTGATCGGAGTATGCTCTCTCCCGAGGCAAGCCAACCTTCCAAACTCAATTGCAGTGAATCTGTTGGTTCTGTCGCGGCAACCGCGCTGGCCCAACGGGTGGTTTCCATTCACCAGCCCCATTACTTACCCTGGCTGGGTTTGCTGGCCAAAATTGCTGCCAGTGATATTTTTATTTGGCTCGATACTGTCCAATATAACCGGTGGGATTTTCAACATCGCACCCGCTATTCCACCGAGCATGGCCTGAAATATTTGAGCCTTTCCGTATGTTCCAAAGGGACGCAAACGAATCGGGTATTGATCAAGGACGTGCTTTTGGCGGATAAACAGATTCTTCCAAAACACTTTCAAACTCTGCGCCATCGCTATGGTAAAACTCCGGGCTGGAAACACGTCAAAGAACGACTAGCGTACATTTACCATCACCCCTTTGAACGCATGGACGAAGTATGCTGGGCCACGACGCGTCTGTCGCTGGATTTGTTTCATTTGAAACCTGTTGTCCATATTGCCTCACAGCTTCCGGTTGTTGGGGTTAAAAGTGAGCTGATGCTGAATCTCACCCGTGCGGTGGGCGGGGACCATTATTTGTCCGGACCGGGAGCCCGTACTTATCTCGATATGGCAATTTTTGCTCAAGCTGGCACCGGTGTAAGTTTCCATGAGTTTAAACACCCAATCTGGAAACAAACTTCCGGCCATCCATTCCACGCTGCCGCGTTTGCGATGGAGTGGTTTCTTGAAGAGCCTGAGGAAGCCGTCGCCGGTTTTCAACAATTGCTTCGTTCCAACCTCAATCACCCTTCTCGTTGCTTCCAGTATTAGCCTGGTTGGCCGTGGAAATAGCTCTGCCGCAACGAATACCGGCGTTGCGGAGAGAAGATCATAATTTCCACGGTGGGCGGTACACCTTGCCCGTCAGTTTGGCTGCTTCGGCGTCGTTCATCATTTCTTCCTTTTCCGGATCCCACTTAATCTTGCGGCCTAAACGGGCGGCAATGTTGCCCAAGTGGCATACGGTGGCGGAACGATGGCCAATAGCCACGTCGCAGATTGGCAGTTTTCGGGACTTGATACAGTCAAGCCAGTTTTGGTAGTGGTCCAAGCTCACGTAAATGTGCTTGAGCTGATCATCCGGCATGGCGGGGATGTCGTCCAAGTCCTCCATTTTCTGAGTATCGCAGGTTCGCACGAAAGGGCGGTTGACGTGAATAATGCCCTTATCACCGATAAAAACGGTGCCGGTAATTTCGGATTTGCTCTTGGTGGCCGGTTGGTCGGCTTTCGCACCCTGATTCAGGTCAATCTTTACGCCGTTGGCATACTTGTATTGGATGGAACTCCAGGTGAAAACCTCGAAGCGTTTCTGCGGATCATATTCTGCCTTGCCTTCAATCTCGACTGGTCCGGTATTATCCATCTCCAGCCCCCATTGTGCGATGTCGAGATGATGAGCGCCCCAGTTGGTCATCTGGCCGCCGGAATAATCCCAGAAGAAGCGAAAATAGTAATGCACCCGTGACTTGTTGTACGGGCGGTCGGGTGCCGGGCCGAGCCACATGTTATAATCCAACTCTGGCGGCGGCGCGCTATCGGGTGTGTTATCCAACTTTGGGTCCCAGTTGACTTTCGGGAGCCCGACTTTGATGGTGTGGACCTTGCCGATTTTACCCAAGCGCAACATCTCAATGGCGGTGCGGTAAGTTTTCATGGATCGCTGCATACTGCCGGTCTGCACAATCCGGTTGGTTTTGCGGGCGATCTTAACGAGGGTTTTACCTTCTTCGATGAACAAGGTGAGCGGCTTTTCGCAATAGACATCTTTGCCGGCTTGGCAGGCATCCACTGCCTGCATTGCGTGCCAATGATCCGGCGTCGAAATCACGACGCCATCCAGGCTTTTGTCTTCCAATAGCTTGCGGTAATCACCATAGGCGGTAACCGGTTTGCCCTGGGCCTTGACAATCGCCGTCTGGGCTTTGGCGATAATGTTTTTATCCACGTCGCAGATGGCGGCCACCATCTTCTTCTTGAGGAAAAATCCCATGTTTTGCATGCCGCGGTTGCCTACCGCGATGAAACCAATACGCGCAAGGTCGCTGGGATTTTCTCCGGTGGCCGCCTTGGTTTCATTCAGGAAAATGTTTGGAAGTGCCAAGGTGGCACCAATACCAACACTGGCATTGCGCGTCTGCTTCAAGAACGCGCGCCGGTTTACTTGTGTCTTCATTATTTGTTTTGGCACTGTGTTGCTGGAAATATGCCGTTTTTTTCTACGGTTGCAACCGGTAAAAAACATGGACGCATTTTTCGCGTGCTTTTCGCGGCGGGGTTGGTTAGATTGCCGCGTATGATCATTTGGATTATTGCTGCGTTGTGCATCGTTGCGACTGTGGTCCTGGGGTACACCCAGGGGGCGGTGAAGGGGATTGTTTCCACCGTTGGTTTAATGATCGCCGCCGCGATCTGCGTGCCCGGTGGGGCCATTCTTCAGCCGATGCTGAATAAAATCGGGTTTGCCAACCCGCTGATTCCGATTTTCATCGCTCCCGTGTTAGTGTTGGCTGGGGCGATGGTTGTGGTCAAGGTGATCGCCAACGCGGTGCATCACCAGGTGGAAACTCATTACAAATACAAGGAGCCGGAATTGCGGATGACTCTTTGGAAGCGCACCAATGAACGGTTTGGCCTCGCCGTGGCCTTGGTTAGCGCCTTGGTTTACACGACCCTGATCGCCACGCTCATTTACGTGATGGGCTATCCGGCATTGTTGCTTTCCAATAGCGAAGATCCTTCCAATATGCGCTACCTGGTCATGGCGGCCGAGTCGCTCAAGGACACTAAAATGCACAAGGTGGCGGCGGCGTTCGATCCAGCGCCCAAAAAGTACTATCAATATTGCGATATCATCGGTTTGGTGCATCAAAACCCCATGTTGTGGGGGCGTTTGACCAGCTATCCGCCGTTGCTGGTGTTCGGCGAGCGCGATGAATTTCAGGCCATCGGCAGCGACCAGCAGGTCAGCCGGCTCCTGATGGAACAACCACCCAAGCCCATCGGTGAGCTGCTTGCCGACCCCAAAATTCAGGGAGTGATGACCAATGCGGATTTGGTCAAACAATTGTTCGATGAATTTCTCAAGCTCGATTACGAGGATTTGACCAATTACTTGTGGACCGGTAAATCGCCCAAATTTGAGGAGGAAAAAATATTAGGACGCTGGACGGTAAATCAGGGTGCTTCGCTCAAAGCCATGCAGCGCGCCAATCCGAAGTATCCGGCGCAAACTTGGGGTGCGTTCCGGCAGGCATTTGACAAATCGGAATTCCGCTGTACCGCGGTCGGGTTGGTGGACAAACAGTTCGTGGTGCGCACCTATTTCGGGCATCCGAGTGTACAGCCTGGGGCTCCCCCCGAACCGCCCGTGATGAAAGTGGATAAAGGCACTTGGAATAATATCGGCACTGGAAAATACGAACTCAGCGACGCCGGTGGAAACAAAGTCATGATTTCCATTGATGGTGATCGGTTCCAGATGGAGACCAAGATGGAGATGCCCGCCAAGGCCGCGCCCCAATTCAAGTGGGTCATTGTGTTTGATCATGATGACTGATGGAACGTTCGGCAAAGGTGCCTGAGGCCACCAAATTTGTTCACGAAGAAAAACCTTATAATGCGCACTTTTGTTTTCTTAGTGCTGCTATTGGTAGTGGGGAACGGAGTTTGCTTGGCGGAAAACCCGCTGCCCAACGCTGGATTTGAGGACGGCACTAACAAGATGTGGTGGTCCATTGGCGACAACTCTTCGCAGATCATTCCCGAGGCCGCGCGCACTGGGAAGTTGGGGCTGCGGATTGGTTCCCTCAAATACAACCCGATGGGCGCGTCGGTTTCCAGCGCCCGTTTGCCGGTGACTCCCAGACAGGAATTCACCCTCTCTTTCTACGCCAAAGGCGTGCCCAAATGCTGCGGGGTTTACCTGATGTTCGCAAATGACGCTGGGAAATCCGTCGCCAACGCAGACCCGAGGTTTCGTGGCGGTGGCGGACACCCGGTATGCGTAGTGGATAAGCAAGAGGGTGAATGGAATGCCTATAGCCTCTCGGCCCAAGCACCCACCAACGCCGCGTTCGTCGGCATCTGGGTCCATTCCTTTTCGGGTGCTACCGGGTTGGTGGATTTCGATGACTTCGCCTTTGCGGGCATTGCGCCGGACGCGGTTGCCGTGCCGCCCGCGCCGCCCCGGAAAGTGGCACCCGCTCCTGGCGCTGGCCAACCGGTCAAGTTGCCGTCCCGCAAATCTCCGCCGATCATCATCATCAAACTGGATGACGTCAAACAAGTCCGTGGCAACATCAGCGTTCCATGGGTGAAAGTGGCGGACTTCCTCAAGTCTCGCCAGATCAAGGGCGGGTTCGGCGTGGTGTGCGAGACGTTGCAGGAGGCCGCTCCGGCTTATGTCAAATGGATCAAGGAACACCACGACTCCGGCCTCATCGAATTTTGGTATCACGGATGGGATCACGGTACGCACGTCGAGAACGGCGTCGAACTCAAGGAATTCAACGGGCGCAGTTACGAAGATCAGAAGGCGCGGTTCGATAAATCGCAGAAGTTGGCCTTGGAGAAACTTGGTTTTGCCTTCCAGACCTTCGGTCCGCCGGGCGGTGGCACGGGGGATGGCATGGATGCCAATACCTATCGCGTCATGCAGGCTGACCCGTATATGAAAGCTTGGCTCTATCCCCAGCCAATGGATGACGCCGGCAAAGCCCTCGAAGGGCAGGGGAAGGTGGTCATCCTTGATCGGGTTTGGGCCGTGAATTTTGAAAGTGCCGTGGGGGTACCGGATTTCGACCGTTTTGTCGCTGGCTACGCCGCGAGTCCGGAGCGTGACTATTTCGTTTTACAAGGACATCCCGTTCCATGGGGCGAGGCGCGTTTTAACGAGTTCGTCCGCATCATTGACTTCCTGGTGGAACAGAAAGCTGTCTTCATTCACCCGTCTGAATACAAAAAGCTACGGTAACAATTCGATACCGTAGCTGGCGCTGGTATGGTAGCGCATACGGTTCGTAGTTGTCCGCCCCATTTTCATGGGTGCCTCAGCACTCTGTGGGGCAAGATCGCTTAGGGTTACGGGATGGGTTTCACGGCGGTGGTTTCCCGTGTGTGGGAAGGCTCCATTTGCTTCCAGACGATTCGTTTGTCGAGTGCGACTTCCAGGAAGACAACGCGCGCGCCCGGCTTGGACGAACGCGAGGCGCAGGCGATGAGGGTATTTCCGCTGGCGAGGCGTGTGGATTCGCAAAAACTGCCAATGTTGAGTTCGGTGGGAAGGTTCGTGGCGGTCAATGTCCAGACAATTTTTCCTGCTGGATCAACTTCCACTACTTGAGCTGGCTTGTAACCGGAAATAAGGGTGTTGCCATTGGCCAGGCGGCTGGCGCTATAAGCCATCGGCAGATCCCACTCCTTGAGTAATTTCCCGGTGAAGTCGTATTCGCGAAGTTTGTGCGAGTAGCATTCGCCCACCAGCACAGTGTTTTGCGGGGTCAACCGGATGAAGCGTGCGGTCGCGTGCCCTTTGCCCTTGGCTTTGACGTTGAAACTGCGGAGGGGTTGGCCCTGGCGATCAATTTCGGTAATGCGGCCTGCGTCGCATTCATTGATCAGGATATTACCATTGGGCATGGGCTGGCAGGACATGATTTCGTCCTCGTACTGGTAATCAAAGAGCGTCTGTTTGTCGGCACTGATCAGGCGCACACCACCCTTTTTGCCGGTGCGGGGTGAAGGCAGGTACGCGACCAGTACGGCACCATCAGGCATGGGCCATGCGTCAATCGGGCGGACTTGGGAATAGACCCAGACCGGTTCACCGTCCGCGTTGAATTTGGTGATTTCATAGGTATCCACATCACAGGCGATGAACGGGTAGCCGGGCTTTGTGGAATCGGCGGCCGTTTGCCGGGATTCCAGCCCTTGGGGAGGATGCTTAATGATAGTCGTCTGGACATCAGATTTTGGATTACTGAATGGCTCTGCTCCCGATACCAGGGCGACCAGCGCAAGCTGGCTGCTGAGCAACGCGTGCAGGTAGGTTTGAACCGGTTTCATGTTATGCTTTCCAGCGGCCTGATACATTCCAGGTTTGCCAGGTGTTGTTTCATTGGTTCCAACTCATTTCGCCCGGCGACTTTCTTTGAAGACTACTCGCCTCCAGATTTTGTTGCAACCGTTTTACGCCGCCATTCGTAATGCGTCAGTGACAGCGGGGAAAACCGCATGGGGGGTGATTCACGCGGAAC
>JBAXGN010000035.1 GCA_037139415.1 Verrucomicrobiota bacterium
CTTTATTCAAAAACCTGCAAAAAATCCGCATTGTTAAGTCCGACAGGCTGCTAGTTGTTCCGTAGAGTGTGCCGCCCGAAAGCGTCAGGCCAGCAACCGGATTCGCTCCGTCAAAAGAGTTCGTAAACCATTTCAATACGGCGTAACCACTTCCATCGGGTTGCATTTTGAATACAGTGCCCTGAACATTGTCTTTGCCGCTGGAAGTTGTGCCATAAAGCGTGCCATCCGGTCCCTGCACAAGCTGTGCATGAGGAAAAAATCCAGTAATGTTGGTTGGCTCGTCGAAGTTCTTGAGGACCGTAAAGGTCTGGGCGTGGGTTTGATTCACCATGAGCATCAACGCCAGCACACTCGAAATCAATAGTGACAAGACTTTGCTTTCTCGTGTTACGAAGCACCCCATTTCCTCCCAGGACGCAAGAGCAGGAAGGGAGCATTGTTTGTGGCCCAATTTCATGTTGTCATGCTGAACTTTCGCCAAGGAATTGTCAAGGATGAGGTGAAGCCCAATTGGGGCGTGGTTTCGACAGAATCACCAGTCTGCAGGGGCGTAGCCGGGTAAGACCATCCGCAGCAGCTTGACAGCAGTTGGCTTGGGTGGCACCTGAAACTTGCTCCCCCCTCAATCGTTACTCACGTTTTTGTAGTCAGGCATGGGATACTCGTTGGCGAACGGTTCGTAGTTCAGCGACCCAAGAGACGGGCACTGGGACAAAGGGTAGCGCGCCCGACTAGTCCAGTGACAACGCACACGCTCAAGTCATCGCAGAAAAATAACTGCCTGAAATTGTTTTTAGCTATAGCATCCACGGTTACTGAACTGGTCACGAAGCGGTCATTTCCGTTGGCATTGCAACTCTGCGTCTTGCCGTCAAACCCGAAATCCAGCATCTCAGCCTGGCTGCGCCGCCGCCGGAGGTTCGTAGGCGCACGCGGGTTCCTCGGCCAGGTAATCACCCGTCACCGCATAGGCTCGGGCTCGGGAACCGCCGCTGCAGGCGTCGCGAAACTCGCACCGGCCGCATTTGCCCTTCAGCAGGTTGAACTGGCGAAGCTCGCGGAACACCGGGTGATTCCGGTAAATCTCGACCACGGATTTATCCCGCACGTTGCCGCATTCCAGCGGCAGGAAACCGCTGGGACACACGTTCCCGGCGTAATCCACGAAGCAGAACCCGTGCCCCGAATTCACCGGCGGCCCCGAGATCATCATCCGGCCGCGCATCCGCCCAGCCTCCGGGTCGGTCGCCGCCCGCTGCGCCATGTACCGGCGCAGATGTTGGCCTTCGGTGACCTTGATCACAAACGGCGCGCGCTTCGATAACTGGTAGATCTTTTCAAACAGGCGCTCAAATTCCGCTGCCGTGCAACCCCGTAACGCCGAACCGCGCCCCGTGGGCACCAGGAAGAACACTTCCCAGAATACCACCCCCAGTTTTTCCACCAGCGCCGCCAGGGCGTCAAAATCATTCACGTTCCACGAGCCGAAAACCGTGTTGGCCTGCAGGTTCACCCCGGCCTCGCGAATCCAACCCGCCGCCTCGATCATCTTGGCATACGTCCCTGGCACTCCGCGAAAGGCGTCGTGCTTGGCGGCCGTTTCCGCATCCACGCTCACCGCCAGTTGATGGACGCCCGCCGCCTTCAGGGACAACACGCGTTCCCGGGTCAGGCGCGGCGTGCAGGCGGGGATGGTGCCGACCGTCAGTTGGCGGGATTTGGCATGGGCCACCAGTTCCTCCAGGTCGTCCCGCTGAAGCGGATCGCCTCCGGTGAACACGATCAGCGGCGTGCCCATGCTGGCGACGTCGTCAATGAGTTTCCGGCCTTCGGCCAGGGTGAGTTCCGCCGGGTCGCGTTGGTCAATCGCTGAGGCGCGGCAATGCTGGCAGGCGAGTTCGCAGGAGCGGGTGATTTCCCAGATCACGAGCAACGGGGCCTGCTGATAATCAATTTTCCAGTTCATTCTAATGCGCAAGGAGAGTGGCAATCCCGCCCGAGCAGGTCAATCCTTTCCTCTCGCCTCCAATCCGGTTGCGCGGCTGCCGACCCACCCGCTGGCCCCAAACTGATAGATTTGGAATACGTCATTCACTGCCACGATGCGCTACTAAATTGTACCGGTGGTTTTCGGCTTGATTAAGTTTTGGTAAAATCGGAGGTACTTGGGCATAATGCGGCTCGCATGACGACCCATCCACATCTCTGGGCCATATTATTGGTTTGGTTTGCCGCGCTGTGGCAGTTCCTGCTGGCACAAGCGCAACGCCACTTGTTTCTTGTCCTGACGTTGGTTTTGGGAGTACCGCCCGCCTTTGCGCAACCTAAGGAACGCTGGGTGTACGCGCCGGCAAATTACCAGGTCAACGAACAGGCTGACCGCATCATCGCCTTGCTGAACCGCGCGAAGGTGGCGGGTTACACGCATTTCCTGATCACGGATTCGAAATTCTCTCGCGTGCCGACCCTGCCACGCCATTACTTTGCCAACGTCTCCCGCGTGCGCGCCGCCGCGAAGGAAGCCGGCATCGAACTGGTGCCTGCGCTCTTCGGAGTTGGCTACTCGAACGATCTGCTCTCCAACGATCCGAATCTGGCCGAGGGTCTGCCCGTGAAGGACGCGCTATTCATCGTCAAAGATTCCTTCGCTCGCTTTATGCCCGATCCGGAAGTGGCCTTGAAGGACACCGCCCTTGCCAACCGCAAGGCGTGGGGTTTCATTGATGACAACCTCGTTTCCGAGCATGGCACCTTGTGCTCCCGCCCCACCGACAAGAACGCCCGCCTGAGTCAGCGGTTGAAAGTGCAGCCGTTCCGGCAATATCACGTCTCGGTGTGGATCAAGAGCAGCGGTTTCAAGGGCGGCCAGGCGGAAATCAAGGCCATCGCGGGTAAGGGTGTGCAGCTCAGCTACACCCTGCTTCACGAAGCGCCCACCCAGGACTGGCGTCAGCATCACATTACCTTCAACTCGCTCGAACATACCGAGGTGCAGCTTTACTTTGGTGTCTGGGGCGGTCATCAGGGGACTTTGTGGTGGCGCGAGCCGCGCCTCGAGGAGTGCGGGCTGGTCAATGTGCTCCGCCGCCCGGGCGCGTCGTTGGTGGTCAAGACCGAGTCTGGACGCGAGCTGAAGGAAGGCGCTGATTTCGACGCCGTCAGCGATCCGAAGCTGGGAACTGTTCCGTACGCCGGCGAATATGAGCCGTGGCACGACGCGCCGTCGCTGCGTGTGCGTGGTTTGGCGGATGGCACCCGGCTGCGCGTTTCCTTCTTCCATCCGCACCTCCTCAACGAAGGTCAGGTCTGCGCCTGCGTGAGCGAGCCGGCATTTACCACGTTGCTCAAGCGCCAGGCGGGCGACGTCCACGGCCTCTGGTCTGCGGCCGGATACATGATGAGCCACGACGAATGGCGCCTGATGAATTGGGACGACGCGTGTCAGTCACGCCATCTTTCACCCGGAAAGATCGCCGCGGACAATGTCCGCGTTTGTACCGACATGTTACGCGCCACCGCGCCTAGTGCCAGGGTGTTCGTCTGGAGCGACATGTTCGATCCATTTCACAACGCGACGCGGAATTACTACCTGGTAAACGGCGATCTGACCGGCTCGTGGGAGGGGCTCGACCGGGACGTGATTGTGGTGAATTGGAATTCGAATAAAGCTGCGGATAGCCTTAAATTTTTCAGCGGCCGCGGCCATCGCCAATTGATCGCGGGCTACTATGATGGCCCGCTCGCACGAACGCGCCAGTGGCTCGACCAAGCCAAGGGCGTTCCCGGCCTTATCGGGGTGATGTACACGACGTGGCACGCGAACTACACCCAACTGGAATCCTTCGCGAAGATGCTCGTTGAAGCCGGGTTTTAATAGTGTTTTTTCGAGGTGCCCGTGGTAGCAGGGAGTTATTGAAGATGCTTAGTGTGCTTGAACCCTTCGGAGCAATGGTCTCACGCTTGGCAATGCCCATGCGCTGCTGCGCCCAGAGCGGTGTGAGGGTGGCCAGCGCCAGGAAGCCCGTGCAGAAACTGATGGCAAGAATTTGCTTTTGGGCACTGTTCATGCCTTCTCTTGTCGTGATGAGGTAAAAGCAATTGCTGATCGGTTCAATCAGTACCACTCGCCTTTCATTTTGGAAAAGTCGATGGCCGACCGGTCTGTGAGGCGTACCGCTTTGCCTTCGCCGTGAGGCGTTTTCCATGACCATCCTGCCGGTTGATACCAGATATGAACGTCAATGACCGCGTCTGCACCAAGTTCCCTTGCTTTGTTGGCCATGCGTTTTAAAACGGCGTCCTTGGGTGAGGAGACCACCATTCCGACGTCAATTTGGCCAAGGCGATCACGCTGAATTGAGTTTTCGAGTGAGGCTTCCGTCACAAATACTTTATTGGTATGCGCGGCATACGTAGTGGGGGATTGATACTTGACATAAACTTTATTGAGAATTCGCATTGGACTGTGGGTGGAACATCCTGTCGCCAGCACCAACACTGCGCTCAAAGTCACCATTATCTTCGTTAATTGCATATGTAGTTCCTTTTGGTTCCGACTGTTATTTATTGTTTTCAATGACTTGGCCGAATTTATTTTTCGGGCCATTTAAACCCTTCCTACAGCACCTGTCGCAATGCTAGTTAAAGAGTCTTGCATGGATGGCAGACTAATGTCTATGCAAGCTCTAGTCAAACAATCAATGACCAACCTTTAAAACCGCGTGACAATTCAAGCCCTTTATGACATGTCCATGGCTATGAAAATAATGCGTGCTCGTGGTTTCTTAAATATCATAACGGTGTTGGTTCTTGGCCTGACTCTGCCCGTGCTGGCCAAGGATCAGACTGAGGAACAGTTGATTCTGGAACTGGCTTCTCCCAACGAAAATAAAATTGTGGACGCTTTGTTCCAGTTGGAGAAGAAATATCCGGCTGGTACCAACGCGATCCCCATCATGAAAAAGTTTCTGGCGGACCCCCGTGCGAAGGTGCGCCGCAAAGCCGCCCGAGTTCTGGGCGCGCTCCATACCGAGGTGAACGCCGAGGATCTCAAGTCCATCGGCGCGCTGTTAAAGGCATCCGATATGCATGAGATTGTCGATGGGTTGAAGGCGTTGCGTGGATTGAAAGCGCAGGCGACCGTGCCGGAGATTACACCGCTCCTGAAACACCCTCATCCGAACGTGGTGCGCGACGCTTGCCGGACCCTTGCTGTGCTGGGCAACAAGGATCTCATTCCCCTGATCGAACCACTGACGAGCCACAAGAATAAGACGATTCAAACCGATGCCCGGGAAACGATTCATGATTTGAACACGAAGCAGTGATCGCCACCCCGGCGATCTGGATGTTCTTGAATTTGGTTTTTAGCCATCGCACCCTCTGCCGCCGGACTGGGCGCGCTGCGGTTAGGGGGGCGTTGTTTTTGGCCCGCGATACCGGGGAAGGTGCCTGCGCTGAATCTGGTTGGGGAGTTAAGGGGGAACGAACCAAGCTGAGCCACGCCGGAACGAAAACCGTTGTCCGCGAAGCGGAACTGCCAGCGCCAACCGGCGTTGGCTCCGGCAACTTTTTAGGCATATTGTCAACCCTATTTTTTCAAGAACGCATCTAGCATAGCTTTATGCGTCCTTAATTCTCTCCTGTGATTTTTGTTTTCCGTAAACTAGCCATTTATCAATGGCTTCTTTCAACGTCTTATCGGCAACCTTGTCTGCTGTCAGGTAGCCTTTCTTCCTGAACTCAGCGACGATCTTGTTATACTTTTTTTGCGTTTTGGCGTCCATATTTGTAAGTTTGTGTGTGTGACCAATATGCCTAACCGTATTATTGAACGAACTTTTCGTTCGTTGTTCTCGGTGGCCAGTTGGTTTTCATTTGCCGCCCATCATCAAAAAGGCCCCGCCGGTCAATTGCAAAACCGGTGTGATCGCGCAGCTCATCATCGGCTCAATCCGTTTGTTGGGCTCTTTGGCCTCTTGAATTCAGTCATGCGTGACCACATCCTGTCGATCCAGTCCGAAAGCATGGGGAAACGCGGTCCCTTCTGGCTGGTAAAATACTGAATGTCGGGCCATGAAAGACACCGCGCCATGACAAACATCCACGGAATGCCAGTAGCCATAATGGCTGCCAGCATGACCGGAATGATCGGGAGCACCATCATCAGAACAACGAGGCGATCCATGATGCCCTCGGGCCTCGCATTCATGTCGAGCTTTAGTCCGTGCTCAAGAAACCAAATGTAACCCATCCCTGCGAAGTAGATCGCTGGCAGCACCACAAGGAAGAAAGTTCCCAGTACAGTTACCTGTGTTCGTAATCGTGGTTTGTACTCGCCAATAGGTTTGGGCTCAACAGTATTATCGAACGCCCTTTTCATTCGTGGTTTTCGGCTGCCAGTTTTTTGTCATGGTGCTGACAATCTCCAGAAAGGCACCGGTGGTCAACGCGAAAAAGTCGTTGCTGGAAAACCTTTCAGCCAGGGATGATGGTTTGGCCTGGCGGGGGGAAGGGTTTCTCTTTTCGCAAGGTTGACAGCGGCGGGTGGGCACGGCATCTTGACGCCATGATTCATCACAACATTATGCTCGCTGCCTGCCGCCAAACGGTGGCTGGCCTTCATTATACGCTGTCTTATACGCTGTCTGGGGCACGCTGCGTGGCCGCGGGGTTGACGCTCGCCATCGGGTTGCTTTCCGCCCGTGCGGATTGGCCGCAGTTCCGCGGGCCAACGAACGACGGCCACGTCTCCGCCCCCGGCGCCAAGCCGATCGGTCTGCCCTTGCAGTGGAGCGAGACGGAAAACCTCAAGTGGAAGACGCCCATCACCGAGTTCGGCTGGTCCACGCCGGCCATCCTCAATGGCCAGATATGGATCACCATGGCGACGCTTCAGGGTAATGATTTCTTTGTGCTCCGACTTGACCCCGAAACAGGCAAGATTTGTTTTACGGAGAAACTGTTTCACTGCGATAACCCGGAGCCGCTGAGCAACGCGACCGGTGTGAATTGTTATGCCACTCCCTCGGTCACTCTGGAGCCAGGCCGCGCTTATGTGCATTTTGGCACCTTCGGCACGGCGTGCTTGGACACCAAAACCGACCAAGTCATCTGGAAACGATCTGACGTGAACTGCCGCCACTACCGCGGGCCCTCTTCCTCGCCGGTGTTGTTTGGGAACCTGGTGATCCTGACGTTGGACGGCGTGGATGTGCAGTACGTCACCGCACTCGACAAGCAGACGGGCAAGACCGTCTGGAAGACCGATCGTTCCTTCCGCTGGGACGACCAAAGCGACCCCACCGCCTCCACAATGATCCGTGACGGAGATCGGCACAAGGCGCACAGCACACCGCTGATTGTCAATGTCAACGGCCAATACCAGATGCTGAGCACCGCCGCGCGGTCAGCCTACGCGTACGATCCCCAAACCGGAAAAGAGCTTTGGCGCATCCATCACGATTGCTGGTCCGCCGCCCCCATGCCGGTGTATGGCGAGGGATTGGCCTTTCTCATCACCGGCTCGGGCAAGACCCAATTGCTGGGCGTCCGCGTGAACGGCCAGGGGGATGTGACCGACACGCACGTGACGTGGCACTTCGATACGAGCGTTGCGCGCACGGCGTCACCTATTCTGGTGGACGGGCTGCTCTACATGGTTGCGGATGACGGCGTAATCATCTGCCTCGAAGCCGCCACCGGAACCCAAGTCTGGAGGCAACGGCTCCCCGGCAAATACGCGGCCTCGCCCATTTGCGGCGATGGACGGCTTTATTTCTGCAGCCAGCAGGGCGTGACCACGGTGGTGAAGCCCGGTCGGACGTTTGAATCGCTGGCCACCAACACGCTGGCGGGCAGCTTCATGGCCTCGCCCGCAGTGTCGGGCAAAGCGCTTTACTTGCGCACCAAAACCCACCTTTACCGGGTGGAATCCGCCGGTAAATAGCCATCACATCCCTGGTTTCCAGCCTTCACCCTAATTCTTGTTGGGTTTGGCGGCGCGCTTCTCAGCCAGGAAAACCAGGATGCCGTCGCGACGCAGAATTTCCTGCTTCAGTTCGGCAATGGGCACCCGGCGCACTTCGACTTGGCGGCGAATGGCCAGCTCGGCGGCGATGCCCGCCGCTTCTCCCAAAGCCATAAAGGTCGGCTCCACGCGAATGCTCTGGTAGCCAACATGACTGGCCGAGCAGGCCACCGGTACGAGCAACCCATTAATCTGCTTGGGCACCATGATTCGGTAGGGAAGCTGGAGCGCCGGATGGTTGACGTAAAAGTAACCCTCCCGCACTCCCGGATGCGCCGGATCGAACTTATGCACCGCATGCGAATCCCAGGCAAAGACGGCCACCGCTACCGCGTCAGGTTTGGCTGGCGGCAGACCCGTGGCGGGATCGGGATCAGCATCCCGCTGGGTGAAGTTGTATTCACCCACGATGCGCCGACCCTGGCGGACGTACAGGTAATGGGGACGGTTGCGATGATCCATGAATTCGTCTTTGCAGAAACCGTACTGCGCGGTCTCTTGACGGAGTGATTCCGGGACTTCTGCGTCGGTTTGCAGGAACCAGAGCAGACCCTCATGGTAACCTATGCCCCTGAACGTGCTGCCGCCACCGCAGCGGCGATGCCGCCTGGCGTGGCGCCCAACACCACATCCGTTTTCAACTCCTTCGCGGCGACCGGCGCTGCGGCCAGTCCCATCAAGATAATCCCTCGTGCGAACATATAGTGTACCCGGAGCATAATTCAAGCGAACGGCCCAGCGGAAGAATTTTTACTGTTTATCTTCACCAGTGCGCAACATCGGCAGACTGAATTGATAGGAATTTGGTTTTTTGGCACATTGGATGCCTTCACTTGTCGCGTAGCGGCTTATTGGGGACCTGTGCCACATTTGATGCGGGTAACTCACAATTCAAAAAAGGGTATGGTTTGGTATGGAACACTTGGGTGCCTGCCCGATCAGGCCAAGTGTGTAGGTGCCACCGGCTGGGCATAGGGGAATGGCTTTGAGATAAGCGTGCTTGCCAAAGGCCAGGAGCCTGAACCTGTGTCGTGCAGGCAACGGTTACAAGGGGCGAATCCACACGTTGCGGAAGCGTACGGGATTGCCGTGATCCTGGAGGTAGAGCGGCCCTTTCTCCGCGTAACCTTTGAGCGGTGCCGACGTCGTGGGTTGTTCCCCGACGGGGATATGATCCTGAATCAGCACCCCATTGTGCAGGACGGTGAATGAGCCGGGTTGCACTTGGCCATCCTCCAGTTTTTTGGGCGCGTGAAAGATAATGTCATAAGTCTGCCACTCGCCGGGCTTGCGGCAGACATTGACCAAGGGCGCGTTATGCCCGTAAAACGCACCGCACTGGCCATTCGGATACGTCTTGTTTTCGTAACAGTCGAGCACCTGAATTTCATACCGTCCCATTAGATAAACGCCGCTGTTGCCGCGCCCCTGCCCATTGCCTTTCACCACGGACGGCGACGCCCACTCCACGTGCAACTGGCAGTTGGTGAATTCCTCCTTGGAGAAAATGCCGCCTCCCGTCGTGGTTTCCATCACGCCATTTTCGAGCTTCCATTTGGGCTCGGGGCTGCGCTCGCCGCGAAACTTGGATAGGTCTTTGCCGTCAAACAGCACCACGGCATCCGACGGCGGACCGCCCACGGGGCCGGGGTCCACCACCGGCGGTTCCTGGTCTTTCTTGGGCACGTCTGCCGCCGTGAGGCTGAGGAATCCCGCGAGCAGCAGGCCAGTCAAGGTCATGAGTTTCATGGTTCGGGTTGTTGAGGTGGCTGTTTTCATAATGAACTTTTACAGGCTCCAACCCTTGCGATAAGGGGGATTCACGTAATCATTGGCCGCTTGAAGGTTGGTGATGCGCGCCTTGTTGTCGTTCCACTCGATCGTCTGGCCGGGGAAACGAAGCGCGATGGCCCCAAGCAGCGCCGCCTGGGTGAGCGGACCGCCGTAGCCGAAATTGGACCCGGCCTGGCGGCCTGTGCGAATGGCTTCGATCCAATCCCAGGCGTGGTTTTTGACCCGCAGTATTTTCTCCGCCGGCGCGTTCTTGCCGGCGTGTTGTTCCATGAGTTTTTCCGGCACAAGCCGGCAGCCGCCGCCGCCATGCGAGCCGTGCACAATCATCCCCTTGTCGCCAAAAAGAATGGCCCCCGTGCCCGGCACTTTGTCGTCAGCCGCGAATTCCTGCGGTTTGGGAATCCGGTGGTCGCCATCGTGCCAGACCAATTTGACGGGGCCGCGTTCCTTGCGAGCGGGAAACCCGAAGGTGATCTTCGTCCCGGGAGGATAAGTCAGACCCTGTTTCTCCACCTCATACCCGGACACTTCGGCCAGCACCGTCGAAGGTGCGTCCAGGTCCAGCGCCCAGAATGTCGGATCGATCACATGGCAAAACCAGTCGCCGATAGTCCCGGTGCCGAACGGCAGCCAGCCGCGCCAGTTCCAGGGAATCCAAAACGGCGTGTAGGGCCGGAACGGCACGGGGCCGAGCCAAAGATCGTAGTCGAGCCCCGCCGGCACCTCGTAGGTTTTGTCGAGCTTGTCGAGGTTCCGAACCTGGCAATACACATCTTTAAAGGCGTCGCAGCCCGCATGCACGGTGTGTACCTTGCCGATGGCATCCGCCCAAACCCACTCGCAGAGTCTGCGGATGGACCCGCTGGAATGACCCTGGTTGCCAAGCTGGGTGACCACCTTGTATTGGGTGGCGGCCGCCATCAGGGTGCGAACCTCATGGATGCTGTGGGCCAGCGGTTTTTCGCAATACACATGTTTGCCGCGCTTCATGGCCTCCATGGCGATGACGGCGTGGGTGTGGTCCGGCGTGCCGATGACCACCGCGTCAATCTCCTTGTCCATCTGGTCGAGCATGACGCGAAAATCCTTGAACCGTTTGGCCTTTGGATATTGGGCGAATTTCTTTGCGGCGTAGTTATCGTCCACATCGCAAAGTGCCACCAGGTTTTGGCCTTCCCCGGCGACGGCATCCAGATCTCTGCCGCCCTGGCTGCCAATACCGATTCCCGCCACGTTCAGCTTTTCATTGGGGGAGAGGCTGGGCGCCCCTTGCAATAAATTGCCCGGCATAAGATTGAATATCGTTACGCCCGCGCCTGCGCCGTAGAGGAATCGCCGCCGGCTGATCCTGGAGAAGTTTGACTGGTTCATATGATGAATAATTTTTGAGTATTTTGCCCCAGGAAAATTCAGGGTAAAGCTTTTTATTTTCGGTAATTGTTGTCGCAGGAATTTGTTCTGGGCATTTTTGATGCCTTCATTTGTCGCATTGCGGTAAATGACCGGACAAGACGGTTGACGGCCTCGTGAATCACGGGCGGTTGATTGTTGGACCCGGGACCGGGAAACGAACGGCGCAGCCATGGATATGAGCGGGCCAGTGTAAGCGCAGAATGAGTCAAAAAGAATACTTTTGATCGCGGAATATTTTTGCATGTTGACAATGAACCTTTAATGAATGCTCCCTTTTTTAGTCGCCCCCTTTGCTGTCAGAACGCCGATTACTATTGGTGTTTCGAGTTTAAAACGAGCTTGCTGGATTTGCCTCTTGGCCCCCTGCGCCTTCTATGTTACTTAGCGGGTTATGAAATTTGTTTTCCTTGGCTGGTTATTTCTGTTTAGCGGGGTTACTTCGCAAAGCGAAGTTTATCATGTGAATAGTTTTGGCGGGGATGATGCCCACGCCGGTACGAGCCCGGAACTAGCCTGGAAGAGCCTGGAACGGGTCAATACCCAGATTTTCAAACCGGGCGACCAATTACTCTTCAAGACTGGTACCCGCTATTCGGGACAACTGAAACCGCAAGGCTCTGGAGCCGTGATCCACGGTAAGCCCGTTTGTATTGCCATTGATCAATATGGGAATGGCCCATTGCCGCGCATTGATGGGGACGGTAAAGCAAAGGACACGTTCCTGTTGCGCAATGTAGAATATTGGGAGGTGCAAAACCTGGAGGTGACCAACCTGGGGACGAACCGCGCGCCCTGGCGTACGGGTGTGAATGTGGTGTCGGATGGCTTCGGGGTGATGCATCACATTTACCTGCGAAAGTTGTTCGTCCATGATGTGAATGGAGATTTGCGGAAGCCGCACGAAGGTTGCGGTATTTTCTTCGAATCGCGTGGTGAAAAACAATCACGTTTCGAGAATTTGATCATCGAGGACTGCCATCTGCTGCGCACGGACCGAAACGGAATCTGCCAGCGCACGATTAATGGGAGTCGCAGCACTGGAGTAGTCATCCGCCGCAATCTATTGGAGGATGTCGGCGGGGACGGAATCAAACCCTGGGGATGCGATAAGCCCCTTGTGGAGTATAACGTGGTCAAAGGCGGGCGCATGCGCTGCGAAGATGCCGCTGCGGGCATATGGCCTTGGGATTGTGATGATGCGTTGATCCAATTCAATGAGGTGTCCGGCTTCAAGGGCACCAAGGACGGCCAGGGATTTGATTCCGATTATCGCTGCCGACGCTCCGTCTTCCAGTACAACTACAGCCACGATAATGAGGGAGGGTTTTTCCTGATTTGCTCGCCTGGCAATTCGTATTGTGAAGACACAATCATTCGCTACAACGTCAGCCAGAACGACGGAATTAATTCCGCGCGCGTGTTCCAGTTCGGCGGCGGCGTCAAAAACACTCTGGTCCACAACAACACCATTTATATTGGGCCGCGCCAGAGCTTGCCGTTATTCTCCTTTAATGAATGGGACCGGGGCAACGCAGAAAACACCCGGGTGATTAATAACATCTTTTATGTGGAGGGCCAGGTGACCTACCGCTGGGATAGAAGCCGGAACAATGTTTTTTCCAATAATGTCTATTACGGCAACCACATTGGCCGACCAACTGACGCGAAAGGTTCCACCAATCGCCCGCCCTTGCTGAAGCCGGGTGGAGCTGCCTTTGGTCTGGCCAGCACAAAAGCTTATCAGCTCCAGTCTTGTCCGGCCTGGCTGATAGGATCAGGCATCCCATTGGCAGGCGGGCGAGATTATTTCGGCAAATCCCTGCCAGCATCCGGACCGCTGACCATCGGGGTGCATGAGTTTAAATATTGATAATTGATAGATTTGCTTTGTGGAACATTTGATGCTGTCACTTGTCGCGTTGCGGTAATCACTATCCCGAATTCCTGCTCAGCTTCTCCTCCGAGCAGGTGGGTAAAGACTGGAACGACATCCAATGCCGGTTCCATGGCATGGAAGGCACGATGAACACCCATTTTTCGGCGAGGTGCGTGTCTATTGCGACAATGCCTACAACGGCGCGTTGCGAAACATCGCCACGTTCTACAATCAGTTCACTGGCAGCCATCACGTCAACCGGACCGTCGCACCCAGCGTGCGCAGCAACCTCTTGACCATCCTGGGGCGCACCGCCACCTGCCGGAATGCTGAAGTCACCTGGGCGGAGTTACGCAAAGCCAATGAAAAGCTTGAGGTGAGTTTAAAAAATTGAAGAGTTGAACGGAAGTTGGCAGAAATAATTTAACCATCGTTGAAAAACCTGTTGGCAACTGTACTTATGCAGTATATACAGTATGAACAGTGACGAACGCACGTAAATCCTGGATGTTGGGTCCGATCTCGCCCGCCGCAAGCGGGCCGCTTTACCAGCAGATCGTGGACCGCCTCAAGCGCGAGGTGAGCGAGGGCCGCCTCAATCCCGGCGCACCGCTCCCCTCCTTCCGCCAGCTCGCGGAGGACTTGCTCGTCAGCGTGATCACCGTCAAACGCGCTTATGAGGAATTGGAGCGCGAAGGCATCATCTACCGCCGCCAGGGGTTGGGCACGTTCGTCGCCGAGCAGGGCCACAACCGCAGTTGCGAAACCAAGCTTGCCACGGCGAAAGAACTGCTCCGCGAAGGTTTTCGCGAAGCCGCTGAAACCGGATTGGAACGCGCTGAGCTGCTAGACTTGGCCCGCCAAATCCTCAACGAGAAATAAGCCTATGAACCACACCAACGCCATTGAAATCCGGGGACTCGTCAAAAAATATCCCCAGTTCCAACTCGGTCCGCTCAACCTGACCGTGCCGCGCGGCGCGATCTACGGGCTCATCGGCCCGAATGGAGCGGGCAAGACGACGATCATTGATATGATTTTCGGCATGGGCATGAATGACGCCGGGCAAATCCGGGTGCTCGGTCTGGACCATCGCGCCGATGAGGTGTCGCTCAAGCGCCGCGCGGCCTACGTCAGTCCGGACTTGAATTTCCAAGTTTGGGGCAATGTCGGCAAAGCCGTGAGGTTCGTGCGCGGTTTTTATCCTGACTGGGATGAGGCGTATTGCTCAGCGTTGATGACGACCTTTCATCTCACCGACACTGACAAGATTGTCACCTTGTCATTTGGCGCTAAGACCAAGTTGAGCCTCCTGCTCGCTCTCTCCCGCCGCCCGGAAATATTAATTCTCGACGAGCCGACCACCGGCCTCGACGCAGTCTCGAAACAGCAAGTCTTTGGCGAACTGCTCAAAGTTGTGGAAAGCGGCGAGCGCACGGTGTTGATTTCCTCGCACGGCTTAAGTGACATCGAACGCTTTGCCGACCATGTGGGGATGATTAAAAACGGAAAACTTCTCCTGGAAGGCCGGATGGATGCGGTCGTGGACCGCTACCGGTTTGCCGAGTTTTTCAGCAGCAACGGCACAACCTTTCAGAGCCGCGAGGGGCTGAATATTTTGAAGCGGAACGAAAACCGCTGGCACGCGCTGCTCGACCAGCAAAGCAACGCGCAGGAATGGCTGCAATGCCATGGTGCGCAGCACCTCTCGCTGACCCGCGTGACCCTGGAAGATTTGTTTGTGGCGCTGGCCAAGGAAGAGGAGGCCCCATGAAACGTCTGATGCTGGATTACTTTCGCCGTTGGTGGTGGGTATTGGTGATCGGCGCAACGCTTGAACTCGTGATGGGCTGGTTCGCAGCCACGCACACAGAAAATAATAATTTTGACCCGGCCTCGAGTTTTCAATTTCAAATCGCCTTGTTCACCGGGGCGTTCCTGCTCTCATTTGATCTGCAACGCGGCGCTGCCCGCACCGTTGCGGCGTTGCCCTTGACCGCAAGGCAAATTGGCCGGGCCTGGTGGTTGATGACCGTTGGCATTCCCGCCACCGTTTTGATCTCGTTGTTGGGTTTGGGCGCGGGATTATTTCATTGGTTTCATCCGGCCACGGTGTTTCCGGTGAATCGGCTGGGACTAGCGAGCTTGTTCACGCTGTTGAGCCTGGGCAGCCTGTTCACGCTTATCTTCAACACTACGCAGGGAATGCAGGGCAGCAGGCCGCAACGTGCATTCAACCTGGTCGGTGGCGGGCTCGTGGGATTAATGATCGGAGGTGGCTTCATCATTTTTCAGGATATAACGAACAACCCCATCAAATGCGCGCTATTTATCGGAGTTGGCTCGGTTTTAACCGTCGTGGGATGGTTCCGTGCCGGGCAATTCGTGGTGGGCCGCGCCAGTTTTCGAGTTGCGGGGCTGCAAACCAAAGCCCCGCGCGGCCAGCACCGCGCGCCGATCGGCTTTGGTGGAGTGCCATTACTGATCCGCGTCGTCTCTGTGCGCGCCTTTTTAATCGGCCTGGCCATGATCGTAATGATGCCGCTTTTCCTGGTTTTACAAGGCCGCATGACCTCCTGGCGTGAAGTCATTGATATCATGGGAGGCGTCGGCAACTTCTTTCCGTTTTATTTTATCATCCTCTTCCAGATTATCCCCAGCCTGACACAATTGCGCTTTTTACGGACGTTGCCTCTGACCGCAAGCCATCTCGCCGCAGTAATGTTCGCCATAGTCTTGCTACCTCTCATTGCCTTGGGCGTGCTGGTTGCCGGATTCGGCGGGCTAGTCGTAGGTGCTTCTGCCTCACTGGCGGTTTTGAAAAGCTATACCTTCACCCTCGCGCCAGCCTCGCTGTGCATTTTCTTCTTCATCTGGCGGGGCGTGGGCGTTCAGGCTTTCGCTGCGCTGATTCTCACCATGGTAGCGTTTCAATTCGTGCCACTTGGGTTACAGAGCTGCTTTCAAAATCGGGTAATTCCCTTCAGCCTGATGGCTGGAATTGCCGGCGGCTGCATTCTCCTGTCGTTTCTGGGTACGCGCCGATTGCTCACGCATAGCAGCCGCGTTTATCGCGTTCAAGCCATTGGTTTTGGCGGTGCCAACTGGGGTGCGGTCAGGTGATATCTTATCCACGGAAAATCCCTATCAGTTAACGATTTCTCACTACTTATTGATATGGAATTGAATTGCAGAAATGTACGTTTTGCACATTTGATGCCTTCACTCGTCGCGTTGCGGTAAGGAACTGAATCTCGGTGTGCTTAAACGCGAACAGGGGCGCGGCCTGCTTTCCTTGCGCGCGCTGCAAATTCCGGGCAAACAGGTAATGGACATGCGCTGCGTGGCGCTGATGTTGCGTACCTGATGACCTTCGTCATGGGCCGCGCTCCCGATGAAGTCATCCTGCGGGAAAAGCGTGTGGAGTAGCTTGACGGTTAGAAGGATTATCACCAATACACAAATTGGTCATGAATATGCAGCCGTGATGATAACCGAGAAAAAGTGGTCCGGCAGATGAACTGAGGGTAGACAAATAATTGAATGTTAGCCTCCGCCAGCCTGCTTGGCATTTCATTGACCTGGTCCGGTTGAAGTTCGCTTTTCGGTTTTCTTTCGGATCTCGGATTTTGAACTACGGATTTCAGGATTCAGTTCTCCGGCGCAATTAGTGTTCACGCATCTCTCGGGCGGTGCGCCACCATATCCGCGACGCCAGAGTTGGCGGGAATTTCCTTTGGACCTCCATCGGGAAAACCCATACTCTCCATTCATGCATCGAACTGAAAACTCATACTCAAGAATCACGCGGCGTCGAGTCGCGGAAGGCGGTAGCGTCCCCCAAAAGCAAATGCATATCAGCACACCTTTTCTTCGCTTCGCCGCCTTGGCGATTGTCGTTTTGGCCACGCCACTCGCGGCCGCCCGCGCCGATTCCGACCCACCCGTGGTCCGCTCGATCCGCGAGTGGGTAAAAGGCGACGGCACCGCGGATGACGCCGCCGGCGTCGCCAAGGCGTTCGAGGCGTGCAAGAATCGCGCCTTCACCCTCAAAGTGGACTGTCCGGTTCTGATTCACATCGGCCGGGACATCGCGCGCACCGTGTTCGTTGACAATGGGACGCATGTCCGCTTTGCCGACCAAGGACTTTTCATCGTTGATAACCTGCTCATTCCGGCGTTTGTCCTCGCGAACAGTTCGGATATCCACTTTGTCGGGTGGCGCATCCAATATATTGGCGGCCTGCCGATGGACCGAAAGGGCGGCGGCTATCTTGTCAACGGAACCGCTGTGGGTAACGGAGAACCCGCTGGTGCCTTCAACGACCTTATGCTGACGCGCTGGTTGAAGGAACATCGCGGGATCGCTTTCGGTCGAGGCGCGGCAAGGACGGCGATCTGGCACGGCCCATCCAATATGTCGGCGCTCTTCTATCTCATCGGCCTCACCAGCCAGGTGGTGGTCGAGGACATGAAGCTGTTCGTGCCGCCGGATGCCCGCGGGAGCCGGTTCATACCGATGGGGTTCGCCATGGCATCTGGATACAACAATAATTGCGTTCCTCCAGCCCCCGTATCTGACGCGAGCCCAGCGGTGCTCCTGCCCATTTCCATACCCAGGGACCTGACGTTTAAGAATATCGTCCTCGATGGGTATTACATGGGGTTCCAGGGAACGGCGCACGACGCGACTTACACAAATATCACGGGCCTGCGGTACGGCGACCTTGAGGACGATAACGGCGGCACGATCGGCGGCGTTGGAAAATGGTTTGCTCCGCCGCATCTCTTCTACCTCAATGGCGGAAGCAAGGCCAATCCGCTCGAAGAGCGCACCAACAATAAGAACGTCACGATCACCAGCGTTCGCGATGTCGGCCCGCGCATCGGCAAAGCTCGCGATACGGACCCCGAACACCGGAGCGGGTACGCCTGTTCACTCAAGATCGGCGGGATCGATATGCGCGTCACCGACTACCAGTCAAACCGGCCGGACGGCTTGGTGGACGTGCTCTCCTGCCGCAACATGACGCTCAGCCAGGTCACCGGGGTTTACGACTCGGGCTTTCTCTACGACCTCTATCCCGGCGTTCGTTTCCCGTCCGGCGACTACTACCAGAACCTGACGCTGCGCGATGTCACGCTGACGGATCTCGCGGCTCACCCCTATGCGAAGGCGCCCGCGAAGGACAAACGTCCGCTGCCCTTCACTGGCGCGCGCGGACAGAACAACCGCAACATCCTCTTCGAAAACGTGGTGGTAAACGTCAAAAGCTGGACCCGCCCTGAAACGCAGCCAGAGTTCGGCGGAACCGGCCACCGCACGCAGGTGACGTTCAATGTCGGCAAGTCTGCGGGGGCCAACTAGAACATTTCCCCATCAAAACTTTTCGATGCTACGGTTGCACCACCCGCGTCCGCGACGGCTTTGCCCCCCTGGTTCCTCATTTCCCAGCCTGGAGTCTCGCCGTGCGGAGGCGGTCCGTGTGCAGGGTGCGGGTGATGCGGTAGATGCCGGTCTTGCCCGTGGCGAAGAGACCGGCATAAACGAAGACGTGCTGCACGCCGTTGGCCTCGTCCATGACGGCGCCTCCCGGATGCGCGGCATCAATTTCCCACTCCTGACGGCCCGTCGTCAGTTGCAGTAGGGTGCTTTCAAAGCGCCAGGCGGTGCTGTTTCCTGCGCGCAGGTCCTCCTTCGAGATGGACCACAGATTCACCGTGTTGCCTTGGCTTTGGTCCGTTTCCTGCGCTTCTGCCCCTCCGAAGCGGTTGTTGACGACCGCCTCGTAGCGTTTCGTCACTGGGTTGTAGTCCACGTTGGCGGTATCGGGCCAGCGGAAGGACGAGATATTGCTGATTTCTTGATGGGTGAAGGGAAACCAACCGGTGCGAGAAACCAGCATGCAGGGACGCTGGGGCGTGTGGAGTTGCCCCGCAAAGCGGAAGGGGAGCGGGTGGTTGCGGGAGAGAAAGATCAGCAGCCCATCGTGATAGAAGGCGGTCGGTTCCAACGGGTGGATCTCATTGGTTCCGGGCACTTCCTCATGCCGCCAAGTGACGCCCTCGTCGTTCGAGTAGAACACATCGACCTCGGGTTTCCGTTCGCGCCCAACCGGAATCATCAGTCCCTTCTGGGGATGCACGACCATGCGTGGCCCAAAATTGCCCCCCACGGTGGTGCCGGTCTGCTTCTGAGTCAGCGCCCCGGGGATCAACTCCCAGGTGAGCCCTTCGTCGGCCGACCGGTAGAGGCCGTATGCCGTGGCAAAAAACACCTTGTTGCTGAGAACCCCGAAGCAGTTCCCGAACTTCAGCACCAGGGGCGTTTGGTTTATTCCGAACTGGCGCATGTCGGCCGGGGCCGACCAGGTTGTGCCTCCATCGGTCGAGCGGACCATGACGGCCTCGCTGCTGTCAGCGTCGTGCATCGGCCCTGAGCCATGATGCTTCAACGTCTGGTGATAAGCGCAAATCAGCGTTTTGCCGATTTTGATTCCGACCGGCCAGCCGAGATGGTGATTCGCCCCCTTGAGAAATCGGCCTTCGGGCAGCGCCAGCGGCCGGATGGACTGGACGCCCGCTGCCTCCAACTCCAGCAGGCGCCGCTGTTCTTCCGGGTGAATGATCAAGGTCTCCCGCACCGGCGGCTGATCCATCCAGGCAGCATCAACCGCCCCGCGCACGGCTCCAAGGCTACCCGTGAGCATGACGGCAACGGCGACAGCGAGTTTTCGTGGGTTCATGGACTCCCCTTCCCCCGCATCCACAGCGGACCGACCTCGGCGGAGGTCAACGGTTTGATTTTGGATAATTCGGCTTCCTCGGACCAGCCTGCGGGCAGCGGCTTTTCAATGAATCCGGATTGGGAGGGTTCGTAGCCGTTGGTACCGCCCAAAAGGATGTTGCCGGAGAAAATACTCGGCGCGCGGCTCAGGCGGGGCACGCCGGGATCTGAGTCGCTGTGTTCAAGCATTCCTGTCACCGAATGACCGCCTTGCGCACGAACAAAACGGTTCCCTGTGATGGTGCAGCATTCCGGCAGCAGAATCGTCTGCTTCTTCGGCCACCCCACCTTGTAGCGGGTCCCAAAATCGAGGTCCGGCCCCTTTACCCCCACGAGCAGGTTGCTTTCAATGATGACCCGTTTGACCTGCGCATAAAACGGGATCGGGCCATTCGTCGTGCCCGGTTTGCCCAGGGCGGTCGGTAACACGAAGGGTTCGTGCTTCCCGGTGAGGTCTCGTTCCATGTACTCCCCGCAGGCGACCATGAGGCCCTCGGCGCAATCGGCGACGACGTTGCGGCGGATGACGTGACCTTCCCCCACGAGGCGGATCGCGCAGGTTGATGACGCCCCGGCTTTCAAGGATGGTGTTGCGGACGATACGGTTGCGGCTGGATTTGATCACCAGCAATTGGTCCTCCCCATTGGCGTGATCGAACAGGTTGCCCTCGATGGTGAAGAAGGAGCCATCCTCATCGGTCTCATCGGGGCCAAAGATGTTGAAGATGGGATTGAGTTGCCGCAGGACGGGTGAAAAGTCAATGTCCTTGAAGAGACAGGCGCACACCGTGTTCGAGCGCCCCCGGTACCCATCGTTGTGAACGACGGTGCCTGCGTTGTTCTTCCCCGTGAAATAGCAGTTGGTGACCAGGTTCTCGGGTCCTTGGAACCAGAGCCAACGACTTTCCGTAGTCGGCTTCCCCGGCTTGAGGCCCACGAAGGCGCAGTTCTGGAGAACTCCGTTATGGGAGCGCAAGGTCACCACGCTGTTCTTCTCATGGGGTCCCGAGAACACGAAGCCGTCGAGCGTCACGTACGGCGCCGTCAGGTGTACGCCGCATTCGCCGGTAAAGCGCACCTTGCCGGGCGTTTGGGCGCGAAGGACCACCGCGTTCTTCGCGTCGCCCCCCCGCTTGACGTAGATGACGACGTCTTTCCAAGTGCCGTCTTTGAGCACGAAGACATCGCCGGGTTGGGCGTCATCGAGTTTGGAAAGCTCCTTGGGGGTTTCGATGAGGGTGTTCCCGACGGTGGAACGCGCAGCCGCTTCAAGGAGTAGGGCGCCTGACATGAATGCGGCCACGGCAAATGGAAACAGGCACACCCGCGCAGCCCGCCGGAAAGCAAGGCGAGTGGACGCGTGGTTCAGGGTGCGTGAGACAGGTGGGTTGGGAAACATGGAGGTGCCTCGGATTGATCGATTTGCTTTTTGGCACATCTGATGCCTTCCCTTGTCGCGTTGCGGTAATTACCAAACGTCGTTAGGGCTAGCGGGTGCTCCCTCCGCTTTGTTGGTTGATCGCGGTGTTCAGCACCACGTTCCGCAGCCAATCCTTTACGGCGGGGTATTCGCTCTCGGGGAAGGCATGGCCGATCGCTTTCATTTCGTGCATGACAAATTTCACCCCCGCGTCCTTGTTGGTTTGCGTAATCCCCTGGATTCTCTCCGGGCTATTGCTTTTCGTGCCGTAGGCCGCCAGTACGGGGTGATAGTCATATAAACGTTTGTTTAACGGTGACGTCCATTAGGGTTCGTTGTCGAAGGAAAGCGCCGAGCATTTTCCCCGTGTGACCCGGAAACCGAACCGAATACGAACCATGAAAAATAAAGACAAAAAGACCAAACCGCTTGGAATAAAAGACCTCTATGCCGCCGTGGATTTGCACGGTGACAATGGATATTACTGCGTGATCAATGACCGGGACGAATGCGTCTTTGAGCAACGTCTGCCCAATGATCTACCCAAGGTGCTCAAAGCCCTGGAACCCTATCGGGAACGCCTGGCCAAAGGGATCGCCGTCGAGTCCACCTTCAACTGGTACTGGCTGGTGGACGGACTGCAGGCGCACCAGTACACCGTGCAGTTGGTGAACACCACCCAGGTGCAGACCTATAGCGGGCTCAAATCCGCCGATGATCAAAGTGACGCCTTTTGGCTGGCGCATTTGCAACGCCTGGGGATCCTGCCCACGGGGTATATTTACCCGCTGGCCCAACGTGGCGCGCGCGATCTGCTGCGGCGCCGGATGCTGCTGGTGCAACAACGCACCGCCCAGCTGTTGAGTTTCAAATGCCTGATTGAGCGGCAAACGGGCCGGATGATTTCCGGCAACCAAGTCAAGGCGCTGGAACCGGAGGAGGTGGGCCAATGGGTGGCGGGCGTCGAAGTGGAACTGATGGGGCAAACCAGTTTGCGGATGATTGAGTTTATCGGGACGCAGATTCGCAGCCTGGAAAAAGCGGCGCAGGCCAAAATTAAACTGCTGCCCGACTACGACCGGCTGAAACAAATTCCGGGGATTGGCGAAATCTTGAATCTGGTGATCATGCTGGAGACCGGGCCAATCACCCGCTTTGCCGGGGCGGGCCAATACGTGTCCTATTGCCGGGGGGCGAAATCCGAGAAACTCTCCAACGGCCGCAAGAAGGGGGAGAACAACCGCAAATGCGGCAACAAGTATCTGGCGTGGGCGTGGATGGAGGCGGCGAATTTCGCGCTCCGTTACAGCCCGGAAATCAAGCAGTGGTACCAACGAAAACTGGCGCGGTGCGGCAAAGTCGTGGTGGCCCGCAAAGCGTTGGCAGCCAAGCTGGCCAAAGCGGCGTACTACATGCTCAAAAACCAGGAGGCGTTTAAACTGGAAAAACTCTTGGGCTGAATTTTGGGTTGCGGCTGGAAACCAGCTAAGGGGTTGGTAACCAAACCAGTGGTTTGATTGGAAACCGGCCGCAACCTGTCCTTTAAAAACGGCGCGAACGAGGCCGGCATAATTTTACCGTGTTGCCCAGTCCAGGAGTCCCTATCAGGGTGAACGCTCGGCGGCGGCAACGCGGCCAGCGAGTCACGCGTTTGAATGAACCTAATGAACCTGGACTGGTACGAACGATTTTCTGGCCTTGCGCAAGCGAGGTGGGGGCGGCTCGGGTTGGCGGGGCAGGGAGCGGCGCTAGATCCAGATGAATGACCGACAAGACGGTTGACGGCCCCGGGAGTTACGGGCGGTTGATCGTTGGAACCAGGACCGAGAAACGAACGGCGTAACCATGGATATGAACGGGCCAGTGCAAGCGCAGAGTGAGTCAAAAAAGAAAACTTTTGATCGCGGAAGAATTTTGCTTGTTGACAATAAACCTTTAATGAATGCCCCTTAAGCAGTGCGAGCAGGTCTGGCTTCAGTAATTGCGCACCGCTTTCCACAAAAATGAAAGCCGAGAATCGCTTCAGCACTTCCCCATCAGACTGCACGATCATCCGGGCCGTGGCATACGACCCATTGGAAAATCCGCCCAGCACACTGTGGGTCGGTTCAGTATTCGGCACGAACTGGCCCAACTTGTCGAGCATCTGCTTGTGTAGCGACCACATATATCTGCAATCGGCATCGGTTAGGCCCAGCGTCGTCGGGGCGTTGCCTTCGGCTTTGTATTTGAACAGCGGCAGGTCCACGCAGATGAAATCCCTGTCCGCGACCAGCTTCCGGGCGGTATCGGGATTGTTGCCGTTGCCGCCGCTGCCGCCTTTGAGAAAGATCAACAGCGGAAATCTTGCCCTGGCATTGTAGTTGGTGGGCAGGAAGACCGTCATGGAAGGCCTTGCGGTGTTCTTGGAGTCAAGCAGGCGGGCCATGGTAGGCGGCATTTCCGGAAATTCTACCGTGAAGCTTTTGCCGGGTGCCACCTGCGGAGCACGCGGTTGAGCCATTGCCGCCACGGCACCCGAAGCCACCAGGAGGGCGGTGAGTAAAAAAACGGCAACTTTATTCATGTTCATCTTGTTTCTATTGTTTATAAGCGGGTGGCAAATAAAATTCAATCTGGTAAAATTGGAAAAACAGTTCCTGGTTTGTGGTTCCTATAGCATTTTCATAAACTGCGTAGCCGCACGACGTCAGTCGGCGCTGATATTTCAAAGGCAAATACTGTGCGAAATATTGATTTTCTCGGCTACGTCATTATTTAAATCGCGCTAGCGTATCGAGTGGCGGGGGTGGCGGAAGGACGGAACAACAACTAAAACTGACCGTTGCCGGTCGGCGTGTTGAAAAAGCAAAGTCTTATCAATTTCTGCACCGTCTCACCCCGTAGGAAACGGGGTGCCAGACGGATGGGCTTTTCCGGTGCGGGCACGGAGCGCGCCAATATGGGCTTAAGGGCCAGGCCCGCTGGTGTATTTACGCGCTTTGGCCTTAAAATTGGCCGCCCACCGCTTCGCGGACTCCGGGTGCCACCGACGTCCCCAGTTTTCAATCCCAACCGCCGCCATTTCGCTCGCCAAAACTGCCGTCTCCCGCTCCCCAAAAAATTACGTGCGGTTTGGGGGTAACTTATCCAATTGACTTTCAACCAGGTAGTTCATATAAGAGCCTCATTCAGTTGGTGCAGGTAAAGTAATGCTTGGCCTGAGTCTGAATGTGCCCGTGGGTGGGAATAAAAAGTGTGCGTGGCAGGATGGTCACTTGAAGAATGAAATATCGCTGTTCCAACGGTCATCTGTTTCACAGCTTTGAAATACCGCAGAAGTGTCCCAAACACGGCTGCGACAGCCGCAGTATTCGCCCGGATGGCACCGATCCTCTGCGGTCGCCGACTCCGAAGCCGGTGGCGGAAGGCAACGCTTGGACACGGATGCTCGCGGGGGCGTTGATCATTTTAACCCTGACGGGCGCGGGGTTCGGTTATCTGCTTAAAAACCAATCGCGCAAAAACACCCAGTTGGAGCGGGAGTTGAAAGCCGCCCAACAAGAGTGTCTGCCCTTGGAAATCCAGTTAAACGCCCGCAAAGGCAATCCCTCATGAAATACCGGTGCTCCAATGGACACGTTACCGAGGCGGATGCCATGCCGTCCGAGTGTCCCATTTGCGGGAGTAGCGTGTTGCAGGAAACCGGAGGCACCACGCGTCGTTCGGTTTCCGAATGGGATAAAGGCACGCTGATACTCTTTGGGGGCGTGCTCGCCATGCTGGGGATCACCCTTTGCCTCGCCTTGGCCTGGTTTTTAGCGCTGCGCCAGACGGGTCGCCTCCAGGCAAAAATAGAAGCTGCCAGAGCCGCCAAAACGGTGTTGGAAAGTCGGCTTAAGTCGCCATTACCACCCGCCGTGATTAAACCGGTGGACCCCACCCCTGCCACGGACTCGGAGGCGGAACTGCGGGTGGCGTGGAACGATGCGCGCAGGGATTTTAATCGCGAGATTGAAAGTCTGGGCGACCAACAAAAACTTTTGGAAAAATATTGCGCTTCCGAGTTTAAAGCGTTGACGGCGGCAGCGGAGAGCGAGGCCGTCAGGTTTGATTTTAAACGGGGACGTGTGCCGTATGACACCTTGCGGGATAATCTCAAACGCATGGTGGCAGACGCCGACAATAATGCCGAGATCAAGCATAACGAATATTTGGGCGCCAAGCTTAGCTATGAGCGGCTGCTGCAAACCATGGATACCGCGGTGCTGGTAAAATACGCCAAATTCCAATGGGAGACGTTGCAGTCCAGCAAACCACCGCTGGAAGATCCGCTGAACTGGGAAGCTGGCCGGGACTTCTATTTGCGCCAGTACACGATCTTGAGCCAGACGTACGAAAGCGTCAAGGGCATGGTCGGGTGGGATGAAAAAGTCCGCCAGGCCAAAGCAGCTTGGCAGAGTGAAAAAGACTCACTGGACCCAAACCTGATGGGCCAGCAGGTGGCGGAGGAATTGCGCCAGCTCATGAATTCAGTTGCCCGGGCGCCCAATGCGCTCAACGAGCAGACGGTGCAATTCTACGAACAAGCGCTGGCCTCACTATTGGCCCTTGAGCGAAAAGCCGCCAAACTGGCGTATGCCGCCGTGCGCCAAGAAACGAATCTTCCATTGCTCGAACGCCACCTGCCTGGTGAATGGCTGGCCTTGCAGCAAAAAGCGGCGGCGAGCGAGGCGGAGCCCGATGCCAAAAAGGGGAGGAACGGTTATTGGGCCTGTGGTCAGGAATTGAAAACCCTGCGCAACCGGGCGGCGGATCGGGCCAGACTGGCTGAGGAAAAGATTCATCAGGATGAAATCGCCCGGCAAGCCGCAGAGCTGGCACGGCGGGCTGAACTTGCCCGGCAAGAGCAACTGGCGAAAGCGGAGGAGCAGAAAAAGGAAATGGCCAGGAAAGCACAGGCTGAATTTTTAGCCCGAAAAAAAACATGGGATGATCTGATCGCAACCAGGGAACCTGGCCTGCTGGAAAAACATGTCGGCCGGGAATGGGATGCGTTAGTGCAGGGGGTTCAACAACACAGTGCTGGCCCGGACTGGCACCAGAACATCCGCCATCTGGAAAATGCCACTGGACAGTACGCTTCCCTGGTGCAAGCAGCGCAGAAATTGAAACGCTTGGACAATCCGGAGTACAAGGGGATCAAGAACTTCATCGAGCAGGAAACCAGAAGAATTCGATCCAATGTGAACCAAGGTAAAAAATATTCAAACAGCGACGCGGACGCTACCCTTAAGATACTTGACGACTACCGGCGGAAAAATGCGGCCACCTTCAATGAATTCCAGAATGAGCTGGCGCAACCGTTTGATGCCCTCAGGAATTTGGTGGATCAGAATCGGATCCTTGGGAATGCCGTCCCGCCCGGTCGCAAAAGACCGGATTTTCAATAATCGATTAAGCGCCATTGGTTGGGAGAACTGTTGCAAGTAATCCGGTGGAAACAAAAAAGGCAACTTCCGGGGAAGTTGCCTTGATGATCGTTCTGTTTAACCGGGATAAAGACTAGAACTCAAAGGTGATTCCAGCGCGGGCAAACAAACCATAACGGGCTTCATTCGCGTAGGTATTATAGGTGTTGCCAGTGCGGGTGAAGGTCGTTTTCCACACATAAAAGTCACGTGTATATTGGTAGCCACCCTCGGCAAAAATGGTCATGCCGTTCCGCAGGACCAAATCGGAATATACCGTTCCCCGGCCAGCCAGCGTTCCCAGGAATTTGTTAAACGTATTGTCGTAAAGTGAGGATTGGGTATTGGCAATGCCAACGCCGCCCAAGATGTCCAAACGGTTCCCCATGCGGAAGACGATTCCATCACCAATTTGAAACCACTTCAGATTATAACCAACCCCTAAATTGATTTGATAGTTATTCGCCTTTTCAGAATAGAAGGTGTCTGCCTTGTCATATTTGTCATATGTAAACCCTACGGCTGTGGTCAGGTTGCCAATGGGGTCGCCGCTGCTGCTTTTCCACCGCAAAAATTTTGGTGGCGACCACCGATATGTCAAAGCCAGTTCATCCACGGTGGTTTTCAGTTGCGAGGTTGCCTCGGTTCCCGTCATTTTACCGTGGCGATAGGAAAAATCCAAAACGCTATTTTCCCAGCTCGGCAGTTTAATACCCACGGTCCCGCCGTACAGATCGCCCTGGCGCTTGCTGCTGAACAGGTCATACACCCCGCCGCCGCGCGGGAGGTAGCTGGACTCCTTGGACGAAAAACTGAAATAATCTCCTGAAATCTTCACGCGCCATGCTGAAGAAGCCAGGGGCGGCAACGCGGCCGGAGCGGTTGGCGCCGGCAGACTGGGTGCATCAGCGGCCCCTGCCATGCCAGCAAACAAGCACACCGAATTAATCACCAATAACGGTTTCAAATAGTTTGTCTTCATACGTTACTTTTTTTTAAGGTTTTTAATTTTGCCATTGTTTTAGGACACAACTGGCACACTAACCATACGCAGGCACTAAATGCAATAAAAAATGACAATTAAATCATGCGCAAGCGCACATGGGACCGCAGTCGTTGTCGTGAGCGCCGACCAGCAATCCAAAGCGCCAGGGACCGCCTCTGCTATGTCCGCTCGATTTCACAATTCTTTTCCAAGCTGCACCGGAGTGCTTTCTTCAAGCGGGGCGCCAGCCGGATGCTGGCGATAATGGGTTCTTTATCCCCCTTGATGGTAATCTCAATTTGCCGGTTCTTTTTCCGTACGATTCGCTCCACCTGATGGATGTTAATGATGGCTCCGCGATGCACCCGCACGAAGTCGGGATACGGCAACTCCATTTCCCAAGCTGCCAGGGATTTTCGGATCATGGCGGTTTTACTTCCTGTCAGCACCGCAAACGAATATTCGCCGTAAGCCTTGACCATGTTGATTTGCTGCACCGGCACCATGTGCGTCCCGTCATTCATGGGCAACGGCACCTTTTGCACCTGGTATGACATTTTGGGGGTTACCGTCGGCTGATGGTTGGCCAGACTGAAAAACTTCGCCAGCGCGTGATCAAACTGCTGCCGGCGCACTGGCTTCAAAAGGTAATCCAACGGGCCATATTCAATCGCCTTGGCCGCGTATTCATCATAGGCCGAGGAGAAAATTATGGCGGTGCCACGCGGCATCCGCGATACCAATTCAAAGCCGAGCCCATCAGGCAATTGCACATCCAAGAACACCAGCTCAAAGCGGTTCTGCTCCAGCCAACGAATGGCCTCGGCCAGGCTGCCCACTTCCACCGGTTCACCCAAGACCGGGTAATGCGCGATCAGGCGCACCAGCGCCGCACGCGCCGCTGCATCATCATCCACAACCAGCACGCGTCTGGACGGCACCACAGCCGTGCCGCTTTTGTCGTCTGCCGACTCACTCATTACCAGCGCGGTCGTTTCGCGAGCCGACTTGGCCGACGACTCTGACGGCGCTGGTGCCCAATCCACCCAAAACTCGCTGCCAACCCCGAGTTTGCTGTTTACGTGGATTTTCCCGCCATTTTTCTCCACCAACATCCTGGCCATCGCCAGCCCCAAACCGTGTCCCGTTATCCCTGCCGAATTATTCGCCCGAAAAAATGGATCAAAGATGTGCGGCAGTTCCTCAACGGATATTCCCCGACCTTGATCGCGCACCAACAACCGGACCTGCGTTCCGACCAGGGTCACCTCGACCTCCACCGGTTGCTTATCCGACGAATACTTCAAGGCATTTGACAAAAGATTGATGAAGGCACTCCGCACTTGAACCGGGTCAGCGAGGATGACGCATTCCGGCACTTCCGCCTTCAGTTTAACGCGTTTTTTCTCGGGCAATTCCTCCACGACTCTGCCGCACAACTGGCTAAGATCCAGCCGGACCGGCTGAAATGGCAGTTTTTGAAACCGGGTTTTGGCAAATACCATAATGTCCCGGATTTGTTGGTCCATGCTCTCCACAGCGCCAATCACCGCTTTGGCATCACCCGCAGAGGCAGCGGTATGATCAGAAAACTCTGCATAGCTCATCACCACCGCCAGCGGGTTGCGTAGATCGTGCATCAAACCGGCGAGGGTTTGCAGCACCTGTTCCTCCCGGTGCTCATTCCGGTGTTGATCCTGTTTGCGTTTGGTGAGTCGCGCCTCAATGGTACTCAATAACGCCACCTTCTCCACCGGCTTGATTAAGTAGTCGTCGGCGCCAATGTTCATGCCTTTCCGCACTTCCTCCGGCTCCGCCAAACCGGTCAAAAAGACGACCGGAATCGCCGCCAGTTGCTCTTCATTCCGCATCGCTTTCAGCACGCCGTAACCGTCTAACTTTGGAATCATAATATCGCAAAGGACCAAGTCCGGCAAATGGTTGCGCGCCAAGCGCAGTCCTTGTTCGCCATCCGCCGCAGTCACGACCTCGTATCCTTCCAAGCGCAAGCGTTTGCTCAGCGCCAGGCGCATGTTATCCTCGTCTTCGATTAGAAGAATTTTATTCATATCACGCCATGTGGCTTTTGCTAAAATCGGCACTACTCATGTCTAATCTCAGTTCAACCGGTGCTTTTATACCACCAAGCCCGGCAAAAACCAGCCCTTTTTGCACGCATTCCCATGCGGCCACGCTGCGTTATTCACACCCCAACTGGCAGTTCAAAATTGCCAGGCTGGCCAGCGTTGCATTTTTCGCAGCGAACGCCGCCGAGGGAAAAATTTGCGACGCAGAAGCGAGCGGTTTTACCCGT
Organism: Verrucomicrobiota bacterium; assembly: GCA_037139415.1. Lineage (NCBI taxonomy): Bacteria > Pseudomonadati > Verrucomicrobiota > Verrucomicrobiota bacterium. The sequence continues at coordinate 30,072 of JBAXGN010000035.1, forward strand.
AGGCATCACGTTAGCAAAGGTTGGAAGCGAGGTCGTTTTTGAATGATCCACTTGAAGGAAACCCAGCCACGAGTGCGCTCCATCATACGCCGGGAATGAGCGTGGCGCGCGCCTCATCTTTGACAGAAATGTGTGTTTATTGCTCCGTCGCGCTTTGGCGCTCAGGCTGCGTGCGCCGGGATGGCGGCACCAGCCTTCATGGCTTTCTTGAACTGGGGCGCGAGGCGAATGCTGGTGATGATCGGTTGGCGGTCCCCATTGGCGATGATTTGGATTTGTCGGTTCTTGAGCCGCAGAATTTGGTCCACCTGGTGAATGTTGATGATTACCCCGCGATGCACGCGCACAAAATCCGGATACGGCAACTCTTCTTCCCAGTCCCGTAACGTTTTTTGTACGGCCAACGCATTACCGTCCAATTGGACCACCAGCGAGCCGTTTCCACGGGCTCTGACCACGCTAATTTGATGCAATGGCACAGCCTGGACATTATCATGGGCGGGCAAAGCCACCCTGTGTTCCAGGCAGACCGGCCTGGGCGAGACCTTAAACGCTGCGGGGGGCCGCTGACGAAACTTCTCCATTACCCGCTCAAATTGCAGTCGCCGCACCGGTTTGGGCAGGTATTCCAGCGGTGCATATTCCGCAGCTTTGGCGGCATACTCCTCATAGGCGGAAAAAAAGACGAGCGCTGTCCCCGGCGGCAGACTTGGCACCAATTCAAATCCAGAACCATCCGGCAACAGGACATCCAAAATCACCAGATCAAAATGAACGCGTTCCAAACATTGAACCGCCTCCGCCAGACTGCTTGCCTCCACCGGTTCATGCTTTCCCAATGAATAGGCGATCATGTGCCGGATCGCCATCCGCGCCATGGGTTCGTCATCCACGATCAGTACGCGTACGGACCTTGCCGACGGCGGATGGAGGTTTCCCCCCGACAGAGCGCTTGGATGCGTGACCGCCTGGGTTACGTCCGCAACGGCACTCTCCGAACCGATGAGTGGGGCGGGTCCATTCCCTTCAAAATTTTCATCTTTACCTGAAAACGTGCTGCTCATGTCATTACTTCATTTCCGCTGGCTGAACGCCCAACCACCAGTCAGAGCGTCCAGCCCGGATTCCAAACCAGCAGCGCAGCAAGCCAACCTCGTGGTCTTGCTTCCTTCGCCGCGTTGTTTGATTCGGATTCATTTTATATGCGCTGCAAACAGAATGTATTATTCCGCCGGGAGTATCGTGCCACCCGCCCCGGGAACAAAACATTAGTCAATGGGCGTTACCAGTTTAGCTGTGAACGTTCTGTCACCTGCGCGCCTGTGGCAGCCACAGCTAACTCAGAACTTGGCGCGCCCGTTCAGCCTGCCACTCCTCCCGCCCCCCAAGTGATTCCCGGCAGCGTGACCGTTTCCTCCGCCTCCTCAACCACCGGCGAACATGCACCGAGCGTCCATCCGCAGCCAGCGGGTCACGCCTTGGCCGCAGGTTGGCCCAAGACGGTCTTGATTTCCCAGCCGGCGAGTATCATTTGGGTATCGTCGCCAGGGAAAACTCTTTTTAACCACCCTTACGCATCCCGCATCAGGCGTTCCCACTTGGGATTCACCAGATAGTTTTTGCCCAGTGCCGCCTGCAGCGGGTTGGCGGTTTCTCCGCAGTAGCCCAAGTGCAAATGTTTCCAAAAGCCTTCGGCATATTTAAATTTCTGTGAGCGTCGTCCAGCCGTCAGCGCATCGGCTTCCATGAAACGGGTGAACGCGTCCATGCCCTGCGTGGCTTGCAACCAGGTGACCTGGCTTTGGTGCGCGTTCAGCGCGGCGCGTTTAGTCTCCATCACCGATGCGATATTCACATAGCACTGAGGAATCATGGGGCGGCAAAGCTGATCGCACATACCATGTGGCAGGCAATGGTAGAGGGTAACGTCGCCATCATAAGCGGCGCGGGACGGCACGGTGCGCAGATTCGGGATACCGCGTGCGAACGCGGCGGAGACCGCCAACCGGCAGGCATTCGTATGGTCTTCCATGTAATCCTGCGGCGGATGCGTGAAGAGGATGCCGGGCTTGACCTCGCGTATCACCGCCGTCAGCCGTTTCAAGGTCTTGAGGTCGTAACCAATTTCAATGTCATCCACCAGACTCGGGTGCCAGTGCGCCCCCAGTATTTTGGCGGCGGCCTGCGCCTCGGTACGGCGTACCCGGCGCGTTTCCGCCGCCGAATACTCAATGCTGCCGAGCGAACCACTGGCAATGTTCATGCAGTGAATCTCCCACCCGGCCTGTTGGAGCAACCGCAAGGTCCCGGCGATCCGAAATTCAATGTCATCGGGATGAGCCACGATGGCAAACGCAACCTGATTCATGGTGGCAGCATAGCAACCTGGCCCCGTTCATGGAAATGGAAAAGTGCGGTTACTGCGCGCGGAAAGGCAGCGGACAAAGCATGGCCGAACTGCGCTGTTCGCCGCTCACTAGCACCAATTCCGTGCCGGGTTTCTGGCATTCTTTGCGCACGTAACCCAGCGCGAGGTTGGCCTGCAACGACGGGGACCGCACCGCGCTCGTAACATAACCCACCGTGCGATCACCCAAAAACAATTTGTCCCCCTTCATGGGCAGCGCGGCTAAATCATTCGCCAGCCGCAAGCCGCGCAATGACTTGGCCACCTGACCGTAGCTGCGAATACGGGCAATCACCTCCTGCCCGGTATAACACCCCTTGCTGTAACTGATGGCACGGGCCTCAATACCGGCCTCCGGCGCCAGGTTGGTTTCATCCATATCCACGTCGTACCGCGGCAGCCCGGCCTCGATGCGCGCAGTTTCCAGCGCCTGCCAGCCGCACATCATCCCGCCCGCCCGGCTGGCCACCGCCAGCAAGCGGGTGGCCACCACCGCCAAGACCTGTCCCGGCACAAACAGATCAAATCCATCTGAACCAGTGCGGGGCAAATTCACAATGCACACTTCACCCCACACTGGATGATTCACCATGCAGGAGGCCAGCGACTGCGCGGGCGGAGTGAATTGCAATTCCCGGCCCAATTCCGCCAAAACCGTCCCGGCACACGGCCCTTGCAGGCTGAGCAATCCATAATGCGGAGCCACATCCACGATCTGTACGTCATCCGCAATGATAAATTTTTCGAGGCGCGGAAGGGTAGTACTCATGAAACCGGGCTCAAAATCCAGCAATAATTCCCCGGCCAGCGCGTGAATGTACAAGTCTCCCTGTACCTTTCCCTTATGGTTGACGATGGCGGCATAACAACCCTGCCCCGGCTGAAGGTCTTTGACGTTATTGGTGACCTGTCCGTTTAAGAAGCGCTGGCGGTCATTGCCGGTGAGGCAAAGGCGGCTGCGGAAACTCAGGTCCAGCAAGGCCACACCCTGGCGCAACGCGGCATGTTCCAGTGTGGGTTCACCGTAGTGATCCACCACCTGCTGGCCGTTTACCACCCCAAACCGCGCGCTCAAGTTCCGGTGAAACTCCGATAATGACAATGGCACCATCTCAGCAGCATAGCGCAAAATTGGATAAAAACAAAGACAAGCAGCCGACGCCACGTTTGCCATGGTTCATTTTTGCGTGGTTTTTTGTTTGACCAAAGCCAGGAACCGTCGAGAATTAGCCCATGAAGCATCATGATTTTCGGGCTGCAACTGTGTGTTTGCTGGGCGTGGCACTGTCACTGCTGGCCGCTGAACCGGGTGGCGACGGCGTGAAGGTCACCCAGAAAAACGACCGCGTGACCGTGGAAATTAACGGCGACCTGTTTACCGAATTCTGGTTCCAGGGCAACCAGCATCCCGCCAAAATCAAAAAGAAAGGGAGCGATGAGGAAGTCACCCAGCCAACCCGCAAAGTCTATTACTGGCCCATCACCGGCCCCAATGGGGCCATCATGACCCGGGCGTGGCCCATCGTGCCGGACTCCAAAAACGAGGAACACGACCATCCGCATCATCGCGGCTTCTGGTTCGCCCACGGCTTGGTGAATGGGGTGGATTTTTGGGCGGAAGACGCCAAGGCCGGGCGAATTGTGCATGACCGTTTCATCGAAGTAAAATCCGGCAAGGACGAGGGCATTATCAAATCCGCCTGCAAATGGGTGGCGCCGGACAATAAAGTAGTCTGTACCGATGAACGGGTTTTGCGCGTTTATAACCGGCCCAAGAACGAACGCCTCTTTGATTTTGAAATCACGTTGCAGGCCCCCAACGACCGCGACACCGTGTTAGGCGATACCAAAGAAGGGACGCTGGCGATGCGCATTGCCGAATCCATGCGCCTTTCGTTGGGCAAAAACAAGCCGGGCAAGGGGCGAATCGTGCAAAATACCGGCACGGAAGGCGATAAAACCTGGGGTAAACCCGCTGAGTGGTGCGACTACAGCGGCCCGGTGGAAGGCAACACCGTGGGGATCGCCATTTTTGATCATCCGAAAAATCCGGTGCATCCGACTTGGTGGCACGTCCGCGATTACGGACTATTTGCCGCGAACCCATTCGGCGTGCATGATTTTGAGAAGAAGCCGCCGGGCACCGGCAACCTGACCATTCCGGCGGGCAAATCCATCACGTTCAAATATCGCCTCTACCTGCACGAAGGGGATGAGCGACAGGGCAAAGTGGCCGAGCGCTATGAGGCGTACGTGAAAGCGGTGAAATAACCGCAACCTGGCAAATCAAAAGCATCCGTATTCGCGGGCATTCATAGCAACTCTGCTTAAATTAAGTAGGAGAAACAGCATCCGTCTCCATCGCACGAAATGAAAGCGGCACGCCACGCGTGCCATTTGCGCTAAAAAACAGGGGGCGTTGGGCGGCCGCTCAGGCCTGCCGGCGATCCTCCCGGCGATCACCCCGGAATCCGCCACCCGCTGGCTGCGGGGAGCGCTCCTCGCGCGGACGGGCGATATTCACGGTCATTTCCTGGCCTTGGAATTCCTTGCTGTGGAGTTGTTCCACCGCCTTTTTGGCGTCTTCCGCCGAGGCAAATTCCACGAAGGCAAAGCCGCGGGATTTGCCATTGAATTTATCCACCATCAGGTTGACCGAAGTCAACGGGCCCACCTTGGAAAAGAGTTCCCTCAGGTCGTTTTCACCCGTTTGGAAGGCAAGGTTCCCCACGAATAATCTGGACTCATTCATAATGCTGTTGCATCCGCCGCAAAGCAACGTGGGAAGAAATTACTGCAATTGCGCAGGAACTTATGTCGCGCCAACCGGCCTTACCGACATCTGTCGTGCTGACACCGACCACGGTTGTTCTTTGTGCTGATGCCCTTACTTTTTACCAAAACACTGGCCGTCGTCAATCAGAGAAAATGCCTGGTTTGAACGAAATTCCTGGTCGCCTTTTTACTCCCCGTCTGATAGCCTGAGAAAAATGGATATGATCGAGAGAAAAATTGGGGCGGTCACGCTGATTTATCCGGTGGCTTCCCTGGTGGAACCGGTGCCGTTTCATACCTTATTTTCCGCTGCCCAGCCGTTGGAGGTAGAATTGGGCAGTGGGGACGGCTCGTTCCTGGCCCAGTACGCCGGCCGGCAGCCTGCCCGAAATTTCATTGGGGTGGAGCGCCTGCTGGGCCGCTTGCGCAAGTTGGACCGCAAAGGACTGCGCGCCGGGTTGACCAACCTGCGCGTCCTGCGAATTGAGGCCAGTTATTTTGTGGAGTACTTGCTGCCGAGTGAATCCGTGAGCGCCTTGCACATCTACTTTCCCGACCCATGGCCAAAGCGTAAGCATCACAAAAACCGCTTGATCAACGAACGCTTCACCCGGTTGGCGCACCGGGTGCTGGCGCCGGGCGGGGTAATTTATCTCCGCACGGATAACGTGGAGTATTTCGAGTGGATGCTGGCGGCCTTCGCCGGCAGCCCGCAATTTCAAGCGGTGGAGACCCCGGTGGAATTGCGCGGCCTCGTCACGGATTTTGAACGGGAGTTCAACGCGCAAGGCATTCCCACGCGCCATGCGGCGTATCAAAAGCAGGGATAAAAATCACGACAACCCGGCGGCAGCCACGGCGGCTTTCATTTTGGACAGCCCGGTTTTGGCGGCTTCCAGCGCCGGGAGTTTGTAATATTCCTGATTGAACAATTCGAGGGACAACATCACGTCGCAATGGTTGTCCGCCAGATTGGTGAGCAACTGTTTGAGTGGGGCTACGCCATCGCCTGGCCAGATGCGGTCGGAATCTTTGATGGTTTCTCGCGGCGGGTTGGCCGGGTAATCATTCAGGTGGAAGATCGGCGTCGCGTTGCGGCCCAGCAGCCGGAGGACGGCGGGATCTGAGCCGCCCTTGTACAGATGGTACACATCCGCCAGGATGCAGGCATCGGGATGTGCGGTTTTGGCCGCCACATAAATAGCCTCGGGCAACCGGTTCAAGTTGGCAGAGGAGCCCCAAATCTCGAGCATGGGTCGGATCCCAAACTCGTGGCCCAGTTCGAGGATCGCCCGGTAGCGTTCGGCGGCCTGGTTCAGGTCCAAGACATAACCGGCTTTGGTGGCGCCCGCCGGCGGTGCGGCGATGTTCTTCCCGCCCAATTGCGACACCCAATCCATCTCGCGCTTCAAGGTTTCGACTCCCTTGGCACGCGCGTCGTCCTCATTGACGATCCAAGCGGCAAAGCCGATCGCGCTGATGATCTGCACGCCGGAATCCTGGCCCACCTGGCGCAACTCCTTCAGGGACCCACCCGTCTCCAAAAACTTGCTGATGTCGTTCGTCCACGGTTCAAATCCGGTGAAGCCAGCCTTGGCAGCGGTCAGTACTTGTTCACGCAAGGCCAGTTTTTGGCCGCGAATGGTGCCAGCATTGAGGGAGAACCCAAACCGAAATGCTTTGTCGGACCGCTCGGCAGCCGGGATCGCCAATGGAGCGGTGGTGGCAGCGACACCGGCGGCAGCGCTGGTCCCCAGAAATTGTCGGCGTGAAACCAAGTTGCTCATGCAACGCTTACCTGCCCGATTGGGAGGCTTTCGGGGCAAACTGTAGCGGGCCGCGCGCTTTCTCGTGTTTGCCAGCCATGCCGGTGATATCGTAGAAGGTCAAATAAAGCATGTAGCTGATGATGACCAGCGCGCAGCCGGTTTGGACATGCTGAAGAATGCGCACGCTAACCGTCTTGCGACGAATGCCCTCGATAATGGCCAGCACAATGTGGCCGCCATCGAGCACCGGGATGGGCAGCAGGTTCAACAAGGCGAGGTTGACATTGAAAATCACGCTGAACCAGATGGCCAACTGCCACCCATAATCACTTTGGAACAGCATGTAGTAAATGCGCATGATGCCCACCGGGCCGCTCAGGTGCTGCGGTTTGACATCGGACTTGGCGGAGAACAATGCCGTAAACGTGTTCACCATGGAATTAAAACTGTCGCGAATCTGCTCCAGTGGCCCCGGGTTATCCAGATAAAGCTGCACGTCCCAGCCCAAACCCAAACGCGGTTTGGTTTCACCGGGAGGCGAAATGGGCAATTCGGGTTTGACCGTTTTGGTCAGCATCTGAACCCCGCGTTTGAGTTCAATGGTGATTGGGGCGAAGCCGGACCGCTCGGCCGCATCCAGCACCGCCGAGGGGCTGAAAACCGGCAGGCCATTGATTTTTTGAACGATATCATTCGTCTGGATGCCCGCGAGCATGGCCGGACTGTTGGAGGCGACATAAGCCACGATACAGGTTTGGGCGGGTTCGATCTGGATTTCCCGCAGGCCCTTGCGTTCCCAGAACTTGGTCGCCTCCTTCTTTGGGGTGGCCTCGAAGGTTTTGGTCTGGCCGTCGCGCAACACGGTCAACGTGATTTTTTCCTCTTCACTGCTGATAATACGCCATTTGATGCTGTCACCGATGCCCGACCAGCGGGTCACAGGATGGTTGTCAATGGCCAGGATCTTGTCGCCCGCTTTTAGCCCCGCCTTTTCCGCCGGGGACTCTTTGGCCACGTACCCGATGGTGGTGGTGCGATCCGACTCGCTCACCGGGCGACCAACGCCCCAGACGATGACCGCAAACGCGAGGGCCAACAGGAAGCTGAACAGGGGACCCGCAAAGGCCACAATGATCTTGTCCAAGGCCGAGATCGGCGGCAGGTTTTCACTGGATTCATTTTTGCCTTCAATCGCCTCCATGGGCGCCATCTGCGGCAGGGAGACAAATCCACCGGCCGGGATCCAGCCGAGGCAATATTTTACGCCGCGAAACTCCTTTTCCCAGATGGGCTTGCCAAACCAGACGCCAAACCGATCCACCGCCAGCCCGCGCCAGCGCGCGGCAAGAAAATGGCCCAACTCATGCACAATGATGAGCAGGTTGAACAACACCAGCACTTCGACAATAATCAATAGGAACTTTAAAATTTCCATTTCACTGCTTCGGTTTAAAAATTCTAATCTGCGCAGCTAAATGTACACGGCCCAAAGTTGCTGGCAACTAATAATGGCGGAAAAATCACAAAAAAAGCGAGGCCGGATTGGCCTCGCTCGGTGATTTTAACCCCGTTTATTACTTGGCCGCAGGTATTGCCGCTACTTTTTCCTTCACCAGCGTGGCACCTTTGCCGATACGGTTGCGCAGGTAGGTGAGCTTGGCACGCCGCACGTCGCCATGGCGTTCCACTTCGATTTTCTCGATGCGCGGTGAGTTGATCGGGAAAACGCGCTCCACCCCTTCGCCGTAGCTGATGCGGCGGACGGTAAAATTTTCGTTGAGTCCGTGTCCGCGGCGGCCAATCACAACCCCTGCAAACACTTGGATGCGCTCTTTGTCGCCTTCCACCACTTTGGTGTGGACGCGGACGGAGTCGCCAACGTTGAACTTGGTGACGTCTTTCTTAATCTGTGCCGATTCAATTTTATCAAGTATTACCTGGTTCATAAATCATGTTTCTTCGTTTGGCGCTTCCGCGCGCGTTTTCTGCTTCTTTTTCCCCGGTGCCTCGCGGTATTGCCCAGCTACCGTCGCCCATAAATCCGGCCGCCGCTCACGCGTGCGGATGACCGCCTGTTCCTGCCGCCAGGCCGCGATTTCCGCATGATGCCCGGAGAGCAACACTTCCGGGACCTTTAGTCCCCTGAATTCCGCCGGACGTGTATAGTGCGGATATTCCAGCAGGGCGTGACTGAACGACTCATCCTGCGAACTCTCATCATCACCCAACACCCCCGGCAACAACCGGGTCACCGCGTCAATGATCACCATGGCCGGCAGCGCCCCGTTGGTTAACACATAATCGCCGATGGATAATTCGTCATCCACCAGCGTCTCGCGCACCCGTTCATCCACGCCTTCGTAACTGCCGCACAGGATCAGGAGATGCTTCTCCAGCGCGAGTTCCCGGGCAATCGCCTGGTTGAACACGCGCCCCGCCGGCGAAGTGAGAATCATTCGCGTCTCCGCATTCGCCAGCGTTTCCACTGCTTCAAAGATCGGTTCGGGCTTTAACAGCATCCCCGGCCCACCGCCAAACGGACGATCATCCACCGTCTTATGGCGGTCATGGGTAAAGTCCCGCAGATTGACCATTCGTAAATCCAGTATCCCTGCCTTGCGCGCCCGTTGGACAATGCTTTCGTCCAGCGGCCCCGTAAACATGCCGGGGAACAGGGTGAGCACGTCAATCTTCATGCTCGGTATGGGCGGCGTTTCCGCCACCCAGTCATCCTTGCGCCGCCGGCTGGTCCTCGACGATGTCCAGCGAGCAACGGATGCCTTTTTTGGCACTGCCCGCCAGGAGGAGCGACCGGATGGCGTGAATCATTGCGCCTTCCTTGCCGATGACCTTGCCGATGTCCCGGTAATTCACCCGCAGCTCATAGACGGTCAGACCGCCTCTGTCCACCGGGGTGACTTTCACCTCGTCCGGGTGGTCCACCAGCCCTTTGACGACGTATTCAAGAAAGGCTTGCATAAACCGTAGCGCGTCAGGAATTAAGCGGCGACCGCTTTGTTGATGCGCCGCATAAAGCTGGCGACGGTGTCGCTCGGCTGGGCGCCCTTGGAAATCCAATGCTTGGCGCGTTCCATGTCGAGTTTCACATTGTCGTCCTTTTTGCGCGGCCAATAGGTTCCCAATTCTTCAATGAATTTACCATCGCGCGGGCTGCGGCCATCCGCCACCACAATGCGATAGATGGGGCTGTTTTTGGCCCCGACGCGCTTCAAACGAATTCGTACTGGCATAATCTATGTATTCTCATGCGGCGTTCGTCCAGACTACCCGGCGAACACCATTTTCACTAACTCTTCAAAAAGAGGGCAAAGCCTAGTTAGCGTCCGCTCCCTTGGCAAGCCCTGTTTTCAATTTTTTTTAGGGTGCCCCCAAAAGCCGTGCCCACCGGTTCAAAATTAAAGCAGTTCCACCACCTTGCGCAGTTCCTCATCGGTGTTGTAATAATGCGGAGATAAGCGGAGGTAGCGTTTGCCGGAACGGTCGGCGCGCAGGGAGGTGACGACATTCTCCTCCAGCAGGCGCGCCTGGACCGCTGGGATATCGGTGTCCGGCCGGGCCAGTGTGAAGATGCCGCCCTGGTTATTTTCCGGCGCGTCCGCGTTTAACACCGTCCAGCCCTTGTCCTGCAACGCGGGGATCAGCCAGGCCCGTTTGCGCAGCAGTTCCCGCGCGATGTTGTCCAGCCCAACCTCCAAGATCAGGGCCAGGGCCGCGCTCAAGCCCGCCAAGCCGACCAGGTTGTTGGTGCCGGCCTCGTAGCGCCGCGCGTCCGGGCGATACGTCAACCGCTCTTGCGTAACAAAATCGGGGCACCGCACATTGTGCCAACCCAGCAGCGTCGGGCGCAACCGATCCTGCACCGCTTTGCGCACGTACAGGATGCCCGCTCCGCTGGGGCCCAGCAGCCACTTATGCGCGTCCGCCGCGAGGAAATCCACATGCTCGACGGTGGTGGGAAACGCCCCGAGCGTTTGGATGCCGTCCACGCAAAATAGGACGTTGCGTGCCCGCAGCCCTTTGCCAATCGCCTCCAAATCCAGGCGCCAGCCGCTCAGGAAATGGCAGGAGGCCAGCGCCACCAACCGGGTTTGTTCATCCACCTGGCCGAGGACATCGAGCGGACGGATTCGGCCCAGGCCCCGCGTATTAAGGAACCGCACCTGCACGCCTTTCTCGGCGAGCGCCATCCATGGGTACACGTTGGACGGATAATCGTCGAAGTACACCACGATATTGTCGCCCTTGCGGAAGGAAAGGCCGTTGGCCACCAGGCTTAGCCCCACCGAGGTGGGGCCCACGAGGGCGATTTCTGCGGCGTCCGCGTGCAATAATTGGGCGGCCCGGTCGCGAATGGTGGTAATGAAATCGTCGAGCAGCCCGGTTTCCTGGTCGTTCGACATGCCATTGAGGGAGACATGGGCCATGGCTTCCGCCACGCGGCGTGGCAGCGGGCAGACCCCGGCGTGGCCAAGGAAAATCCGTTCCCGGGTCACCGGGAAGGCATCGTGCCGCAAGGTCTCATTGGCCAGGAGTTCGGCAATATTCATAGGGGGTTTATGATGGCGGAAACCATGGGGAATTGACAATGCATAATTCTAACAGATTGACGCTGGCAGGGCTGCATCCAGCGCGTTGGTGCGTTACGAATACTACGAGTTGGGCAGGGTCTGTGGTTCCGTACCCCCTCACCTGTTTCCTCTCCCTCGGGGAGAGGATTTCATTATCCGGCTGAGGGAATCGGCTTAAATGGATTCACTTTCTTTCGGGTAATTCCGCGGCCATGGGAACCCCCGAGCCGCCGCTTCCAGCTTGAACCAAACCGAGCTTGATGCAGCCCTGTGGCGCTGGTTGGTCACGTCAAACGGGACGGCAATCGGCTACGGGAACTGCGAAAACCACTCCAAAAGTAGTCCAAAACTACACCGGTGGGAGCGGTGTAGTTTGAGAATTGTGATAAAATTGTGATAAAATTGTACACGAAAACGACCAGGAAACTTTTGCAGAAATATTTTCGGGCAGAAAAATATATCCGAAGAATTTAGGAGCTTGGAGCAAGGAGTTTGAATACACAGAAAACTGGACCAAAAGTGGACCGTTTCTGTACCAAAAATGAAATTTTCAGGAAGTGGCTTCGACGGACGTCATTTTTATAAGTTGATGTAAAACAGACAGTTGTGAGGATTGGGAGTCAACCGACGCTGGTCCATTTTGCAGGGGGGTGGTGCAGTTTGGTTGCGGGAAGGTGGCCAGAAGCTGGCGCAACGAGTTCTGGCAAAAGGCGAAGCTGTTGGAAAACAGCATCCGATCCAGGTTCATGAACCGTTGGGCGGTCCGGAAGTATTGCGTGATGAGGGATGGTTTGGGGCGCGGGCCAATCCGTTTCGGGGCGATGCGGATGATGGCGCGGATGATGACCGGCTTGATGATTTTGGGGCGGATGATGCGGGAGATGAATTTGTGGGGCCACATAGGAATTTCAGATTTCAAATTTCAGAGACAGGCATGGATGCCCGCGAAATACGCGAATAGACGCGAAAGGGGAGTGAGGAATATGGCATAAATATGGCAGGTAAAAAATGGAACTAAAGAAGATAGGAGTTTGGAGTCAGGAGCTGGAATTTCCAGCACCAGAATTTGAGTTTTCATCGCAATATGTCGTTATCGTTTTTCAGTCATGCGGGTCGCGACACACGGTGTCTGGCGGACTGCAAACGCGCGGTCCGCTATGACCCACACCCGAGAGCGTACCACAGAACTGAGAAAGGTGGTTGCCTCCGGGAGGAGAATAATTTAATCTGGCTATGCAGTTGACGCCAGCAACCACCATCGGTTGTGCTGATGAAGGCGATAACCACACAGGATCTTGGGGTGAAAAGCAGCAACTGGCGTGATCTGAATAGCCAGCAAATTTAAATGTGGAATGCGGAGTGCGGAATGACCGAACCCAAACATGGCAGAACTGATAACTGGTAACTGATGACTGATAACTACCTCTCAGCTTCTATCTCCTTCGCATCATTTTTCTGCCGACATGTTTTTCTGCAAAAGGAGTTGGTTCCCATTTTTTGCCATGCCTGTTTCGCCACCATGATTGCGATGTCGCCATTATTTCCTTGCATGAAGAGAATGAAATAGTATATTGTTTCCGCATGGATAAGGAAACACTGAAATACGTTTTGGCTCAGTCAACCACCCGGCCATGGCCGGTGGCCACCCCGCGGACGCTGGCATTACCTCTTGATTCACGCAAGGTCGTCGCGCTGATTGGCATCCGCCGCAGCGGTAAGACGTATCTCCTATATGAGACGATGCGGCGGCTGGAAGCCCAGGGCGTGGATCGGCGACAGTTGCTCTACCTCAATTTTGAGGACGACCGGCTCCTCCCCATCCAGGTCGGCGAACTCGACCTGATTCTACGGGCGCACGAAGAGTTATATCCCGCGGTGATGGGCCGCAAAAAGTTTCTCTTCTTCGACGAGGTGCAGAGTGTCCCTGCCTGGGAAACCTATGTGCGGCGTCTGCATGACACGGAGGATGTCTGCCTCTTTGTCACCGGTTCCTCCTCGCACCTGCTATCGCGTGAACTGGCCACGGGACTGCGTGGCCGGAGCGTATCCTACGAGGTGTTTCCCCTTTCGTTCGTTGAATTCCTGAAATTTCGCGGCCTGACACACGAGCCGTATTCGCGGTCCTCCGAAAGTCGCATGGCTTCGGCGTTGGAAGAGTACCTTAAGACCGGTGGTCTGCCGGAAGTGGTCCTCGCCGACGAGGCGTTGCGACCACGCATCCTCAAGGAGTACGTGGACCTGGTGTTTTACCGGGATTTGGTGGAGCGCTATAAGGTGGCCAATCCGTTGGTGATGCGCCGTTTGCTTCGGCATTGCCTGGGCCATCCGGCTTCGCTCTTCAACGTCCACAAACTCTACCTGGACTTCCGCTCGCAAGGACTGGCGCTTTCAAAGGACACGCTCTACAACTATGCTGGCTACCTGGAGGAGTCGTTTGTCGTCTTTACACTGCCGGTGGCGGAACGTTCGTTGCGCAAACAGGCGGTGAATCCGAAGAAGCTCCACGCCATTGATTGGGCGCTGGCGTATCCATTTGTCGCCGAACCCAGTATTGACGTTGGGAAAAAACTGGAGACCGCCGTATTCCTTCATTGGCGCCGACGGCGCGAGGACTTGGGCTATCTGGCCGGGGAGCGTGAAGTGGATCTGGTGGTGAACCGCGAGCAGCCCGAGCAACTGATCAACGTGGCCTACTCCACCTCGCAATCGCAAACTTGGGAACGCGAGATTGCCGCATTGGAAGCGGCGGGAACGAGATTTCCACGGGCGGAACGAGTGCTGGTGGCGCATGAGCGTACCACCCGTAAACCACCGGACGGCATCCAGATGAGCGACGCTTGGCGTTATCTGCTCTCGACCTAAAAATTGACGACTGAGGACACGGACCTCAGCGGAGGGCGGAACCTTTGATTTCGGAATGCGGAATGCGGAGTGCGGAATGAATCCAAAATACCCAACATGGCAAAAAAATTGGAACCGAAATTGACTACGGATGACACTGAGGACACGGACCTCAGCGGAGGGCGGAACCTTTGATTTCGGAATGCGGAATGCGGAGTGCGGAATGAATCCAAAATACCCAACATGGCAAAAAAATTGGAACCGAAATTGACTACGGATGACACTGAGGACACGGACCTCAGCGGAGGGCGGAACCTTTGATTTCGGAATGCGGAATGCGGAGTGCGGAATGAATCCAAAATACCCAACATGGCAAAAAAATTGGAACTGAAATTGACCGTTCACTGATAACTGATAACTGCCTCTGACTTTCTCTCTCCTTCATATCATTTTTCTGCAAAATAAATTTGTTCCCAATTTTTATGCCAGATAATATTTTTGCCATGTCCGGTTTCCTATTTTTAGCAAAATCACTCCGCATTCCGCATTCCGAAATCCGAAATCCGCATTTGTTTATCTGCCATGTTCGGCTTCCCCTTTTTCAAGACTTTACATTTCTTCCCTAATCCGGTAGGAACTACTCCCATGCTCAGTCCAAAATTACTTTGCAACCTGCTTGGCGGTCATTGCACGCCAGCGTCCGCTCTTTTCAGCCGGCCCGGTTTTGTCGTATTCCGTAATTCACCATTCGCAATCCGCCATCCCTCGGCTGTCCTGCTACTGCTGTTGTGTTGGTTCCTCAGCCTGGTTCCCGGCAACGCCGGGACGGTGGTGCGGTTCCGTACGGCGCTCGGCGATATTCAAGTGCAGTTGTATGATGCGGATAAGCCCGTGACCGTGCAGAATTTTCTCCGTTACGTGCAAAACGGTTTATATGCGAACATGATCATGCATCGGGTGGTGACGAATTGGGTGGTGCAAGGCGGCGGGTTGATGGTCACCAACCGGGGGACGACCAATCAAACGCTGGCATATATTTCCACTTATCTGCCCATCACCAATGAGTTCAACGTGGGACGCTTCCACAGTAATGTTTATGGCACCCTGGCGATGGCCAAAACTTCGGATCCCAATTCGGCGACCGCGCAGTTCTTTTTCAACCTTGCGGACAATTCAGCGAGCTTGGATGACACCAATAACAGTGGCGGCTTTACCGTATTTGGGCGGGTGGTTTCCGATACCAACATCCTGAACCGTTTCAATCCCGGCCCGGCAAACACGTTTATCAATCAACTGAATCTGGGCGGGATGCTGGCGGAACTGCCGGTGTTGAAACCAGCCACAGCGGCCACGGTAACCGCCGCCGACCTGCTCTACGTGGAAGTGTCCGTGGTGCTTTCGCCCACCTTCATCGTGCAGCCGCAGAGCCTGACCAATCTTGTGGGTGGCACTGTCACGTTTGCCACTTCAACTGGAGGAAACGAGCCGATTTCGCTGCAATGGATTTTTAACGGTCATGCACTATCCGGCTTCACCAATAATTCGCTTATAATTACCAATGCCCAAGCACCGAACGAAGGAAACTATTTTGTGGTGGCCAGCAATGGCTATGGTGTGGCCACCAGTATTGTGGCCACACTCACGCTGACGAATTCACCCACGCGCCCAACCATCCTGCAACAACCACAAAGCCAGGTGTTACGCCCTGGACAACCCGCCCAATTCCAAGTCGTCGCGACTGGCTCCGAGCCGCTGCGTTATCGCTGGACGAAAGATGGCATAACAGTGCCGGGTGCGAGTAACGCGGTTTACACGGTGAACACTGTCTCTACCACAGATACCGGTAACTACCAGGTCATCCTTACCAACATCTCTGGCAGTGTGACCAGTGAGGTGGCGGTTTTAACGGTAGATGGCGTACTGCCAATTTCGGCGATAACGTCTCCGCTCACTGAAAGCATGGTGACAAACAGTCTTGTGGTGGTTGTCGGCACTGCTTGGGATAATCATTCTATTGCTGCCGTGCATTATCAGTTAAACGATGGGCCATGGCTCGTTGCTGTTGGTACGACCAACTGGCAAGCAGCTATCACGTTAAATCTAGGTACCAATTATGTTCTCGCTTTTTCCCTGGATGCGGCAGGGAACGCCTCGAAAACAAATGCTATTTCTATTCTCAGAGTGTTGGCCGATACATTGACGGTGCAGACTACGGGGTTGGGACGTGTTTCTCCTGACCTGAATAATCAGTCCCTTGGGGTAGGGATGCGCTTTGAAGTCACGGCCGTGCCAAGCCAAGGTTACATGCTCTCGAATTGGATGGAACAGGTGGGCGGCGGCGCGGCTACGGTGGTCGCGACGACGGCCAACTACACCTTTGTGATGAAATCCAACCTGGTGCTGACGGCGAATTTTGCGCCCACCGCCAAGCCTGTTATTGTACAACAGCCGACAAGTATGGCGGTGCAACCAGGTCAGTCCGTTCAGTTTCAAGTGCAGGCAACAGGGTCTGCGCCACTGCGTTATCGCTGGACGAAAGATGGCATAACAGTGCCGGGTGCGAGTAACGCGGTTTACACGGTGAACACTGTCTCTACCACAGATACCGGTAACTACCAGGTCATCCTTACCAACATCTCTGGCAGTGTGACCAGTGAGGTGGCGGTTTTAACGGTAGATGGCGTACTGCCAATTTCGGCGATAACGTCTCCGCTCACTGAAAGCATGGTGACAAACAGTCTTGTGGTGGTTGTCGGCACTGCTTGGGATAATCATTCTATTGCTGCCGTGCATTATCAGTTAAACGATGGGCCATGGCTCGTTGCTGTTGGTACGACCAACTGGCAAGCAGCTATCACGTTAAATCTAGGTACCAATTATGTTCTCGCTTTTTCCCTGGATGCGGCAGGGAACGCCTCGAAAACAAATGCTATTTCTATTCTCAGAGTGTTGGCCGATACATTGACGGTGCAGACTACGGGGTTGGGACGTGTTTCTCCTGACCTGAATAATCAGTCCCTTGGGGTAGGGATGCGCTTTGAAGTCACGGCCGTGCCAAGCCAAGGTTACATGCTCTCGAATTGGATGGAACAGGTGGGCGGCGGCGCGGCTACGGTGGTCGCGACGACGGCCAACTACACCTTTGTGATGAAATCCAACCTGGTGCTGACGGCGAATTTTGCGCCCACCGCCAAGCCTGTTATTGTACAACAGCCGACAAGTATGGCGGTGCAACCAGGTCAGTCCGTTCAGTTTCAAGTGCAGGCAACAGGGTCTGCGCCGCTGCGTTATCGCTGGACGAAAGATGGCATAACGGTGCCGGGTGCGAGTAACGCGGTTTATACCATCAATAATGTCAGTGCCATCCATGCCGGGAAATATCAAGTCATCGTTGCCAATACCTTGGGCAGCGTGACCAGCACCCCACCGGCAATACTGACGGTGGATGGGGCAAAACCCAGCCTGACGATCAGCAAACCAATGCCCAATGCCCGCGTGGGGAGCAGCATACAGGTCACTGGTCGTATTACCGATGCTGGTGGTCCGTTGGCCGTTGTTTATTATCAACTCAACGATGGACAGTGGCAAACGGCCAATGGCACCACCAATTGGCAGGCGAGTGTGAATGACCTGCTTCCCAGCACCAACACCATCAAACTCTACGCGGTTGATATGGCGGGGAATTTTTCACTCACCAACCTTTTGAAGGTAAATTACGTGGTGAACACGCTGCGGGTGGGGTATGGCGGCAATGGGTATGGCAAGGTGACGCCCTCCACCAATACCATGCAGGACGCGGGCAAGAACTATCCGTTGACGGCCACGCCATTGACGGGGAGCATCTTCTCGAACTGGATGTGCGGCGACATGGTGCTGACCAATAAGCCGGTATTGCAGTTCACCCTGCGCTCGAATACGACGCTGGTGGCCAACTTTATGGCCAACACGTTCCTGGCGCGCAAGGGGGATTACTACGGGCTGTTCTGTCCCAGCAATGACGTTTCGCTGGCGGACTGGACCAATAGCGGAGCGGTGAAGTTGACGGT